>NZ_JACSLY010000014.1:0-70215 GCF_018618375.1 Exiguobacterium sp. E4787
TCGCAACTTAAACGTTAGGGTGAGATTATGATTGCTGGCAAGTCCTTTTTCTTTTCAAAAATAGGAGTGCAGAGTTGTGTACGTTTCCGTTGCACACTTCTGCACTCCTATTTTGCATTACACACATGTTGTCTAAGGAAAATCGTCCGAAGAATGCAAGTGCAATCAAAATTGCACTGATCAGTGTAATGGAATTCTTTTTACTTAATATATATCTTTGCATGTTGATTCCCTCCAATTTCATTTTCATTTGTATTCCTTGTTGATGACTCTAGTCTAGGATGTTTCTATGAAATAAAAATTGATTCGAATCAAGTTCTATTGTAAAAGTGAAAAATTATAAAAGAACAGCAAAACAAAACCAACAGTTTTACGGAATAACTCTTATATATTATCGAACATCGACATACAATCACAAAAATTCATTATATTGTACATTCTTTATTCAGCAGGCTTTAGAAAAGTAGTTAGTTTAAGTGTACTCTTTCACATTATCCATTGGCGTTACTCAGAATTTGCTCCAATTACTAAACAAAAGCTAATGAAGATTATGGAACAACATGATCCAGTTACCGTTTTTTTTTGGAATATCCGCCATAGGCTCAAATAGTTTGTTTAACAAACAGCTATCATCCTAATCACCTAAACAGGTAGTTTTGTTTAACATTTTGTCGCGAATGTGTGAATAACTCAACTATTTAACGAAACCCTCCAAGCTATAATAAAAAAATGGTGCTCATCCAAACACTAACAGAAAGTGTAAAAAGGGCCGTTTTGTATTTCATCATTAATTTTCGTTTATTATCTTTAAACACCAAACAAACACCAACTCTAAATCAAAAGCGCGTAAGATAGCGTGTTTTCGGGCTTTGTTCCGTATCAGTGTGAATGTTTCAAAGTATGTTCCGCCTCGGCGACTGAATAACTCGGCAACCCAAAGTAAATCGCTTCAGCAATCAATAATGAAAAGATGACTCCCATTCTTATCCGATATCGGTTTTCTAAACTCTTTAGGCCAATCAACGCCACGATAATCATACTGGTCGCCGTTCCAAACGCCGCCGAGTTTCCATACCAAGCCTCATTGACGAACATCATTCCTCCAATGGCCAATATCCCGAACATCCACCACCACTTCATCCCCATCACCTCATGCCAATTACCCCAAAAACAGGAAAATAGGCAACTCCATTTTAATTAACTCCGACCGATTCAAACGTTTGATTCCCCCGGAAAGTGGAATATCGGACAAGAGAACGGATTTTGAATGAGGAGGCATTTCATGAACATCCCAACCATCAAACTACATGACGGCTACGAGATTCCGGCAATCGGGCTCGGCACCGTTTATTTACGAGGTGAACCGGGCGTCGACGCCATCACGAGCGCTATCCGCAACGGCTATCGTCTCATCGATTCGGCAATTCGCTATGACAATGAAGGAACGGTCGGCGAAGCCGTCCGGCAATCCGGCATCCCGCGCGAGCAACTGTTCTTGACGTCGAAGCTTCGCGCCCAATACTTCGACTACGACGATACGCTCGAGATGATTCGTGAGTCGCTCTACCGGGCGAACCTCGACTATTGGGACTTGTTCCTGTTACATTGGCCGAACCCGAAACAAGACAAATACGTGGAGGCGTGGCGCGCACTCATCCAAGCGAAAGAGAACGGGTGGATCCGCTCCATCGGCGTCTCGAACTTTATGCCTGAGCACCTCGACCGTTTGATTGAGGAGACGGGTGAGACACCGGTCATCAACCAAATCGAGCTCCACCCATACTTCTCCCAAGTAGAACAGCGTCAAGCTGACAAAGAGCGCGGCATCATCACTGAGGCATGGAGTCCGTTGAGCCGAGCCCGGACTGTCACGCATGACGAAACGATCGCGGAACTAGCAAGACAAAAAGGCAAGACCGTGTCCCAAGTCATTCTGCGTTGGCACGTCCAACTCGGTGTCATCCCGCTCCCGCGTTCGTCGAGCGAGTTGCACCAAAAAGAGAACCTCGACGTCTTCAACTTCGAATTGACCGAGGACGAAATGGAGACGCTCAACGCCCTGACGAAGCAAGACGGCCGCATCGATAATCAAGACCCGAGAGAATACGAGGAATACTAAAAAAGATTGAGCCGTCTGGGCTCAATCTTTTCTCGTTAAAACGCCGGAATCGCCGTTTCTTCGTAATTTTCTTCCAAGAACGCACGGACTTCGTCACTTGTGAGTGCTTCGCCGAGTTTCTGGATGGCTTCTTCGTCTTTGTTGTCTTCACGGGCCACGAGTGTGATGGCGAAGTCGTTCTCGACACCTTCCGTCAAGAGGGCATCGCTCTTCGGCGTCAAGCCGAGTGGCGCCGCATAGGCCGGCGTCATGAGGACCGCATCGACGTCATCGTACGCACGCGCGAGCATGAGCAAATCGACTTCCTCGAACTTGAGGTTCTTCGGGTTTTCTGTGATATCGGCTTGCGTGTAATACGACCCGTTCTTCTCACCGAGCTTAATCACATCGTGTTGCGCGAGCAATGAGAGCGAGCGGTCGATGTTCGACACGTCGTTCGCGATGGCGATTGTCGCGCCTTCCGGGATGTCGTTCATGTTGTCATACTCTTTCGAGTAGACACCGTAGTTGGCGAAGTAAATCGGTTCGATTGGGACGAGGTTAGCGTCATTACTGCGGTTGAACTCTTCCATGTACGGGACGTGTTGGAAGAAGTTCGCGTCGACTTCTTTTGCTGCGAGCGCTGTGTTCGGTTGGACGTTGTCACCGAGGACGACGATTTCGAGCTCGATGTTGTCTTCTGCGAGTTGCTCTTTCGCGATTTCAAGCATATCCGTCATCGGTGGGATGAGCGATGCGACTTTGAGCGTCTGCGGCTCGTTTGACGGGGCTTCCGTCGTGTTCGTTTCGGAATCGTTCCCACACGCCGCGAGGACGAGTGTGAGTGAGGCGAAAAGCGCCAATAATTTTTTCATAAAGTTCTCCTTCTTTCTTTAGGTAATTAGCGTTTGTCGATGAGCCGGGCCACCGTCGTACCGGTGAACTGAATCATCTGGACGAAGACAAGCATGATGAGAATCATATACATCATCAGCTCCGTCTTGAACTGCTGATAGCCGTAGCGGATGGCGAAATCACCGATGCCACCGCCCCCGACCACCCCCATGATGGTCGAGTACGAGATGAAGCTGATAATCGACGTCGTCAGTCCCAGGACGAGACCAGAACGGGCCTCGACGTATAGGAACTTGAAGATGACGTCTTTGATGGACGCCCCCATCGACACGGCTGCCTCGACGACGCCGCGCGGGACGTCAAGGAGTGACTGCTCGACGAGTCGCGAGTAATGGGCGATGGCGATGATGGCGAGCGGCACGGTTGCCGCTGCCGTCCCGATGGCCGTTCCGATGATGAGCCGCGTAAATGGAATCAAAAACACGACGAGTAATAGGAACGGGAACGAGCGGACGATATTGACGACCAAGTTGAGCACGGAGAAGACGGCCCGATTCTCGAGCAGCTGTCCTTTTCGCGACAAATAGAGCCACGTTCCGAGCGGTAGACCGAGGAGGACGGCCGCGAGAATCGAGACGCCGACCATGATGAACGTCTCCCCGATCGATTGCCAAATCTCGGTCTGATATTGCAGGAGCACCTCAGGCATTCGGCTCACCCGCCTTCTTCAGTTGGTCGACGAACCAGGACGGGTTGTCGTCGATGTCTGCCACACCAGTTGGAATGACGTCAATCGTCTCATACACCGAACCGTCCGTCATGACGGTCACGCGGTCACACACTTGTTTGATGACGTCCATCTCGTGCGTCACGATGACGATGGTGACGCCGAGCCGCTCGTTAATCGACTTCAACACGCCGAGCACTTCGGCCGTCGTGTTCGGGTCGAGCGACGATGTCGGCTCATCACACAATAAGACGTGCGGTTCGTTCGCGAGCGCCCGGGCGATGGCGACACGTTGCTTTTGACCGCCACTGAGCTGGGCCGGGTACTTGTCTTTGAACGACTCGAGCCCAACGAAACGCAGGCACTCGAGCACCCGGTCCTCATGCGTCGCCCGCGGCCGGCCGGCCAGCTTAAGTGAGGCGGCCACATTGTCATAGACGGTCTTGTTCGCGACGAGATTGAATTGTTGGAAAATCATGCCGATGACGTGCCGCTTCTCGCGCAGCTGTCGACTCGACAGGCCCGTCAACTCATCGCCATCGACGGTGACTTGCCCTGTATCCGGTGTCTCGAGCAGGTTCATCAGTCGGAGCAACGTCGATTTGCCGGCTCCGCTCGCGCCGATGATGCCATATACCTCGCCACGCTCGATTTGAAGCGAGACGTCACGGACGGCTGCGTCGCGGCCGAACTGTTTGCTGACATTCGTTAACGTGATCATAGACGGTTCCTTTCTCTCGAAGAAAAACTAGGTCAACCTCGTACCCCATTTTAGCGAACTAAAGCAAACTTGTCAGGTGAGGTGCTTCACAAAAAAAGAACCGCACGGTGGCGGCTCACTTCAACGGATGTTCTTTAAAATGCTCGGCGATATGACGGCGCATCGATTCACGGTTCTCGGCAAAGATGCGATGCCGGTGGCCGTTACCTCCGGATGGATGGGGAAACCCGCTCACGACGCGTTCCGGTGCGATGATGCCCTTGTCGACGAGCGTCTCGATGGCTCGGCGGACGTTGATGCCCATCGGTAAAATCAAGGCGTCCTTCACGACAGCCATCTCGTCAGCGAAACCGCCCTCGACGTAAGATTGAAACAAGGCCGTCTTCAAGATGTCCGGGCTCGACCCGTTGTAATTCTTCCCTTTATAGAAGACGGGGTACGGCAACACCGCCGTGTTCTGAACGAGATGGTTCGCCTCGCCGAACAAGTCGAGCGTCGTCGGGATCCCAAGGTGGTGATGCAACTCCAAATCGTCGAGCATCGTCACCAAGTTTTTACGGATCGGTCCCGAGAAACTGCCCCGTTGCTTGACGGCTCGGAGCGCCTCCTCGTCGGGCGCGTCCGCCAAATCACGGATTGCCTCGAACGATTGCCGCATTTGATACAGTCCCGGCGTAATCCCAGCGATGACGACTTTGGCCTGCGGGTTAACGTATTCGAACGGCGCATAATAAATCGTGAGCTGCTTGTTCGGGTCCTCCTCGAGCAGGAACGGTTCACTCTTCAGTGTCGCTTCCTCCAGGTCGGGCAGTTCGAGAATACGTTGTTTATAGCGTTGAAACAAGTCAGTACGTGTCGGCATGAAAGTCCCTCCTCTGTTTTTCTGTTCCCTAAATCAGTAAATCTTATCGGAGGATGACGATCTCGTTTGCGCATTGACGCGACACATCGGCTTTTGTATAGTTAGGAACGACAAAAACGAATAGGAGTGACCAATTTGACTCCAACAGAACCGACGACACGACTCCTCGATCTCCTCAGTGAGCGACATGACCAAATCCGACGCATCAGCGAGCGGGCTTGGAACGAGCAACACGATATCTATATCTCCAACTCCGAATGGTACGTGCTCGCCCGCATCTATAAGACGAAGCCGACCATTGCCGAAGTGACGCGCAACGTCCACATCTCCCGTCAAGCGATCCATAAGCTCATCAAGAACTTGAAGACGAAAGAACTCGTCACGGTGACCGATCATCCGACGAGCCGAAAAGATAAATGTATCGAGCTGACCGAGCTCGGGGTCCGTTGCTACGAACAGAACGAGGCACTGAAAGCCGAACTCGAACAAAAAATAGCCGATTCACTCGGTGACGCCGCGTTCCGACAACTGAAAATGTTGTTGAAAGCCGACTGGAATTTGTAATCTCTCCTAACGATTGGGAGGGATTTTTTTGTGTCATATCTCACCTCAAATGTCAACCGAGTTGACATTTCGTGTCATGAACTACTATACTTGATGAAAGGAAGAGGTGATCGATTTGTTCAAAACTGGTGATTTAATCATTTATTCGACCCACGGAGTTTGCCGCATTGACGACATTTCCGACATGACGGTCGCGGGTGAGACGAAGTCGTACTATACGCTCCATCCCATCAACAACGCACAGAAGTTGCAAATCAGTATCCCCGTCGATAGTGATAAAGTGATGATGTTGACGCTCCTAGAAGCCAAAGAAGCAAAAGAGATCCTTGAATCGTTCCGCTCGCCGGGTGTCGAATGGAATCCCCATCCGAACAACCGCAATCGTGAATTCTTGAACGTCGTGCACTCGGGTAACCGTCACGAGATCGCTCAAGTCATCAACACGCTTGCTCGCCGCCAAAGCGAAGCTCTCTTGTTGAACAAAAAGTTATATGAACAGGACCGTAAGATTCTAGAGAACGCTAAAACGATCCTCGTGAAAGAACTTTCGCTCGCGCTTGAATTATCGGAAGAAATCATCGATCAACAAATTGCTGCTTATTTGAGCGAAGAACCTGTCGCCACTACTTGATTGGCCCCTTCCGTGCGAAGAGGTCTTTTTTTTATGCAAAAATTAAAAAGAAAAAGCGAGAATATGAACATATCCTCGCTTGTACTCGCTTAGTTGTGGACGACACCTTTCTCTTTCAAGCCGAGCGCCATCGCTGTCGATTCGTGAATCGTCTTGAACAGTTCCGGGTGATCGGAGAGTGAGACGCCATAAGACGGCACCATCTCTTTGATTTTCGGTTCCCATTCCGGCATCCGGCTTGGGAAGCACTGCTCGAGCACTTTTAACATGACGTGCACGGCCGTCGACGCGCCCGGTGACGCACCGAGAAGTGCTGCGACCGATCCATCTTCGGCGCTGACGACTTCCGTTCCGAACTGGAGCGTCCCTTTGCCGTCCGGCGTGTCTTTAATGACTTGCACGCGTTGTCCGGCGACGACGATTTCCCAGTCCTCATTTTTCGCGGTCGGAATGAATTCGCGCAGCTCGTCCATCCGTTTGTTGTGTGACAAGAGCACCTGCTCAATCAAATATTTCGTGAGCGGCATCTCTTTCGCCCCGGCCGCGAGCATCGTCACGACGTTGTACGGTTTGACCGATTGGAGGAGGTCGAGGTTCGAGCCCGTTTTCAAGAACTTCGGCGTGAAGCCGGCGAACGGTCCGAACAACAACTCTTTACGCCCTTCGATGAAGCGCGTGTCGAGGTGCGGCACCGACATCGGCGGTGCGCCGACTTTCGCTTTGCCGTATACTTTCGCGTTGTGCTGTTCGATGACGTCACGGTTCTTACAGACGAGGAACAGACCGCTCACCGGGAATCCGCCGATGTGCTTCGACTCCGGGATGCCCGTCTTTTGAAGGAGCGGCAGGCTGCCTCCACCGCCGCCGATAAACAAGAACGGCGCCGTATGCGTCTCAATCGTGTTCGCCTCGATGTCTTTCACTTTCACTTCCCACAATCCGTTCGCCAACCGTTTCACGTCCTCGACGCTATGCTTGTAATTGACCTCGACGCCTTGGCCGGTCAAATGGTCAAACAGCATCCGTGTAAGCGCACCGAAGTTGACGTCGGTACCTGAATCGATTTTCGTCGCCGCGATCGGCTCATCGACGGAACGTCCTTCCATGACAATCGGCATCCAGTCACGGAGTTGTTCCGGGTCATCCGATAAAACCATCCCTTCAAACAACGGATTATTTGTTAGCGCTTCCAAACGTTTCTTCAAGAAGCGGACATCGTTCTCGCCTTGGACCATACTCATATGTGGAATCGAACGGATGAACGCTTCCGGATTTTGAATCAAGCCTTTGTTGACGAGATGCGCCCAAAACTGACGCGAGATTTGGAACTGCTCGTTCACGTTGATTGCTTTCGAGATATCGAGCGTGCCATCCGGCTTCTCGGTCGTATAGTTCAACTCGCAGAGGGCGGCATGTCCCGTCCCGGCGTTGTTCCATTCGTTCGAACTCTCTTCCCCTGCACTTTCGAGCTTCTCAAACACTTTGACTTCCCACTCTGGTACGAGCTCTTTAAAGAGCGATCCGAGCGTCGCACTCATGATGCCTGCACCAATCAAAATGACGTCTGTTCTCTTTTGAACACTGCTCATGAAAACCCCATCCTTCTCCCCTGGATTTGTGTATGAGACGATTCGGTAAATCCCCATTCGCCGACTCGCCCCGTTTATAATTGTTATATTGATTATAACGCTTTTGTGATGTTTGATAAGGGTTAAGTACGGATTTCATCCATGAAACTTTTGAAGGGGGGCATGCAATCCGTGAAGCGCGGCATCCGTTTTAAAATCCCGAATACATATGGACGCTTTCTGGCCGACATGTTAAGTCCCGTCGACATCCCTGCTTACAGCTGGTTCGTCGGGGGTGAGGAATCATATCGTGTGAAGAATAGCGCTCTCGATCAACCGTTGTTTCCTGAAGCGACCGAGATGGATGGCGAAACATTTTCTGATTCGATTCATCAGGATGAGCAATATCTCATCTTCGTGAATGTAAAAGCCTTTTCGAAAGAACCGGTGAAAGACATTGAGACGTACGAAGCGTTTCGTGATAGCAATTGTGAGCTAGCCCTGCTCATCGTCGACTCCACGTTCGTCGACATCTACTGCAAGGATGAGCCTCTGCTTGAATCGCTTTATCAGCATACTCTCACGTGCGGATTTAAGGACGTCTCTTACTTGACCCACGCCAACGATACGAGAACGAGTTTGACCGTCTGGTAAGCATTTAACCTTATTAATGAAGGAGAATCTATCATGTCTACGTTCTATCTCATCCGTCATTGCTCGGCGACTGGCCAAGAACCGGACGCCCCACTCACTGAAGACGGCGAACAACAAGCACTCGCCCTTGCTGACTTCTTTCGAGACATTCCCGTCGACCGCATCATTTCGAGCGACTATACGCGAGCTACTGCCTCGATCGCACCGCTCGCCACATCCAAGCAGCTGACCATCGAGACGAATCCGAAGTTGCGCGAACGCATCCTCTCGCTTGAACCGCGCGACGATTGGTTCGAACTGCTCCGCCATTCGTTCACCGACACCTCGTTCCGTTTGCCGGGCGCCGAGTCGGGTCAAGATGCGACGGACCGGATTTTGAGCGTCATCGAATCACTTGACGACGTAAACGGCACGACCGTCCTCGTGACGCACGGAAACCTGCTCGCGTTGCTTCTTCAACATGTGGATAACCGCTATGACTTCGACACGTGGCGCAATCTCAGCAATCCCGACGTCTATCGCCTCGATATTGTGGATAACTCTTGGTCCGTGGAACGTGTCTGGTCCGTCCCTACCTGTGGATAACGTTATCCACAGAAAAAGCCGTCTCTTTCCCGAGACGGCTTTCGTTTTATTTCTCCACAAAGAACATCGAGATGGCCCCGAGACCGACGTGCGTCCCGACCGAGACGCCCATCTGCATCAGGTAAATCTCGCCTTTGAAGTCGGATTCGGCTTGAATCTTCGCCTTCAAGTTCTCGGCAATCTTTTGATCTGACGTATAGCCGATGATGACGAAGTTCGTGATAGCTTTGTCGCAGCGTTTGATGAACTCGTCCGTATAGTGCTTGAGCACTTTCCGCGTTCCCCGCTCTTTGGCGACGATGGCGCCTTTCCCGTTCTTCATGCTCATGATTGGCTTGACCATCAACAGCTTGCCGATGATGGCACTCGCGTTCGAGATGCGTCCGCTCTTAATCAAGTGGTCCAAATCATCGACCGACAAGAAGTGCTTCACTTTCATCTTATACGTCTCATTGAACTCGACGAGCTCCTCGAACGTCGCCCCGGCTTCGCGCATCTGGGCACTCTTCATCAAGAGCCAACCGCTCCCGTGGCTCATCGAGCGTGAGTCGACGATATGAATCTTCACCGT
The DNA here is from genome assembly GCF_018618375.1 of Exiguobacterium sp. E4787. Taxonomy (NCBI): domain Bacteria; kingdom Bacillati; phylum Bacillota; class Bacilli; order Caryophanales; genus Exiguobacterium; species Exiguobacterium sp. E4787. The sequence continues at coordinate 9,837 of NZ_JACSLY010000014.1, forward strand.
CGAATCGGGATGCGCCTCTTCGAAGTACTCTTTTCCGAGCACGGCCGATTGATACGATCCGCTCGTCCCGCTCGACATACAGATACATAAAATCTCATCATGTCCGCTCTCGACGGACTCTTCCATCAGCTTCATAAATGTCGCTGGGCTCGGCATCCCCGTCGTCGGGAATTCCGGTAGCGCTTCCAACATTCCGTAAAACTCATCGGGCTGGATGTCGACGCGGTCCTCATACGATTTGTTGTCAATCGTGATGATCAGCGGCGCGACGCCGATGTCATATTTCGCTAAAATCTCATCAGATAAATCACAAGTTGAATCTGCCAATAATCTAATCATAGTACCCTCCAAAAATCGCTCCTGAGTGACAAGAATCGCCCTAGACCACTACGTCGATTCAGACGTCACGATAGGACTTCTCCATTGTATCAGATATGGAGGGGTAGATGTTTTTTTGCCAGGCCTGAATATGTGTTGGCTTGTTCGTGCCGAAGCAGCCATTCCTTCCGCCACAGTCCGCCCGCATAACCCGTCAACGTCCCATTCGATCCGATGACGCGATGGCACGGGATGACGATGCTCAACCGGTTGCGTCCGTTGGCACTGCCGACGGCCCGGACGGCGCGGTCCCGACCTAGTTTCACGGCCAATTCTCGATAAGACGCCGTCACGGCATATGGGATTGTCGCCAACGCCTGCCAGACATCTTTCTGAAAAGGTGTTCCCTCGACTTCATACGGGAACGTAAACGTTTGCCTGCGTCCGTCGAAGTACTCCTCGATTTCTCGGTAGCACATCGTCAACACGTCTGGCGTCGACTCATCCGCTTCAAAGCGGACGTCATCGCGTTCGACGAACAGGATGGAACGGATGGTCATCTCTGTCCCGACAATCTCCAGAATGCCAATCGGACTCATATAGTCCAGTCTATACGTCTCCATACAATGACCTCCATAAATAGAATGTGGCGTACGCTTCCCATCCGGCAAACCGTTCCCCGTACAACCTCACTTCGTTCGCCGTCAACTTGTCGCTTCGCCCGAGGTGATGCTTCAACGCTTGGTGCAGACCGGCGTCCGCGACCGGGAACGCCGTCGGGTCTTGGAAACACTTCATCCGCACATACGCGGCCGTCCACTCCCCGACACCGCGTAAGTTCAGCAACCGTTCATGCATCACGTCGGGTGGCTCGCTGCGCAACTGCTGTTTCGACAATCGTCCGTCCGTCATCTTCTGGGCGATGCCGATGATATATTCTGCTTTCCGGGTGCTGAATTGAAGCTGTCTCAGTTCACTCGGGTCGAGGAGCGCGATCGTCTCTGGGGTCGGGAAAGCCCAGTACGTCACGCCGTCCACTTCCCGGGATGGTCCATATTGCTCGACGAACCGTCGTTTCAGCGTATAGGCGAACGAGAGTGTGATCTGTTGACCGATGACGGCCCACGTGAGCGCCTCGAACAAGTCCGGGAACCCGATCAGACGCAGCCCCTCGTACTCTCGGACGAGCGGACGCAACAGTTCATCTGTCTCAGCCATTCGCACGAACGTCGCGACGTCTTGGTCGAGGTCGAACCATTCGTGGACATATCGTTCCACCTGTTCTTGTTCCGTGCTCGTGATGACGTCTTCCCGGAACGTGATGACGAGCCCTTGGGACGTCTCCGTGATGTCCCCTAGCAGCAACCGTCCGTCCACATCGAAAAGCTTTGAGACGGACGCCTCGCTTGCGACATGCATCACTTCATCGTTGGATCGTCGCAGAAACTGCAGATATTGCTGAAAATCAAATGGAGGAGTGACCTGAATCTCGAACGATGAACGGTTCATCGGCTCCCTCCTTTCGATACATGCTCGGTGAACAGCCCTTTAGGCGACGGAAGACGCGATAAAAGTTGGATGGGGTTTGAAACCCGACCTCATAACAGATGGCGAGATTGCTCATGTCCGTCGTCCGCAACAGATGGGCCGCCTTGTCGATGCGAATCTTTTCGAGCAGACGGCGCGGCGTCTCGCCCGTCGCTTGCGTGAACGTCCGCTCGACATAAAACGGGCTCAGGTTGACGTGCTCGGCAATCTCCTCGAGCTTGAGCGGCCGTTTGTAATGCGTGAGCACGAACGTCGTCACGTCTTGGACGAGTGCGCTTGCCGGGCTGCGGTCGACTTCGGGCTGGCATCGTTTGCACGGCCGAAAGCCGGACGACTCCGCTTCAGCCTTCGTCTCGTAAAAATCGACGTTCTCCCGCTTCGGCTTCCGCGAGCGGCACGAGGGCCGACAGTAAATGCCGGTCGTCTTGACCGCGGTATAGAACTGCCCGTCATACGCCGCGTCGCAGGCGAGCACTTTCTCCCACTTCTCTTCAAACGTCAGCATCTCGTCACCCCCTTTGTTCCACTGTATCAGATTGATTTTCGTTCACTCGTCCTATTTCTTGCGTTTACAGTCTACATTCCCGCGATTCACGAATCTCATTTATTTTGAATCCGTCTTCCCGTCTGACTCGTACTATGATTACACGACTCAATTGAGTACACTTTAGCTAATCAAGATTTCGATAGTTTGTCAGAAGGAGCACATACGATGCAAAAGCGAATTTCCTGGAAACAACTGAAATGGTTGCTTCCATTCCTATTGATTGGATTGATTCTTTATCAGAGCGGTCAAGAGCTCCAAAACTTGTCGCTTGCCGCGGCGTTTCAAACGTTAGAGGCGTTGACGGGTTTCGAACAGATTACCTTGATCGGCCTCGGCCTCATCGCCGTCTTGTCGATGACCGGATACGACTACTTTTTATTGCGTTCGCTTGACGTCCATATCCCGCTCTCGAAACTGCTTCGGGCGGCTTGGATCACCAACTCGATGAACGGTATGATCGGGTTCGGCGGCGTCATCGGCATCGCGCTCCGGACGTCGCTGTATCGACCGTATACGGACACGAAGCGGTTGCTCCGGGCCATCGGATGGATGACCCCGACGCTCATCAGTGGCTTGTCGCTGCTGGCCGCAGGTGTGCTGCTCGGGTTTTTCCCGGCCAGTGCACTCACCGGAACGAAACAGTGGATTTGGCCGGTGCTCGTCGCGACACTCGCCGTCCTACCGCTCTACATATACGTGACGCGGAAGCGGTCGAACTTGGATTGGACGACATTGCTCGGCTATATCGCGACGTCGCTCGCCGAATGGGTGACGGCCGGACTCGTCGCCTTGTATGCCCTGCATCTACTCGGAGGCGAGGCACCGCTCACGGCCATGATGGGTGTCTTCATCGTCGCGACCATTGTCGGGGTCGTCTCGCTCGTCCCGGGGGGTGTCGGTTCGTTTGATTTATTATACCTCGTCGGGATGACCCAGCTCGGCATCGACCAAGAGATTGTCTTGTCGTCATTAATCGTCTATCGCTTCGTCTACTTCATCGTCCCGTTCATGATTGGCCTGTTCTTGGCGGCTCTCGTCTTCGGAGACCAGGTCGTCAAACAGATCGAGTATAAACCGATCATCGGGTCGTCCTATGAGATTGGGACTGTCGTCTGGCGCATCGTGTCACGCACGCTCGCTAAGACTGGTCGGCTCGCCGGAAGCCTGATCGCCTTGATGACGAGCCTCGTTTTGTGGTTCCAGACGCTGTTGCCGAGCGTATCCCCCCTCTTTGCGACTGCCCTCTGGGTACAGTGGGTCGGCACGCTCGCGCTGTTCACAGCCGGTCTGTTGACGTTACTGACCACGTTCGGCATGTACATCCGGACGAAACGCGTCCTCTGGCTCGTCGGGGTCGCCTGTGTCGTCGCCAGCCTCGGTGTCATCGCACGCGGCTTCAATCTGTTTGAAGCGTTCGTCGTCGGCGGGTTCGCCCTGTTCGTCTGGTTGACCCGGACCCAGCATAGACGCTATCGCTCCATCGTGACCGTCAGCCGCTTTGTCCGCAACGTCTTCTATGTCGGCCTCTATGTCGGCACGCACGCGTTCCTGCTGCAATCGTTCAGTCAGACCGACACGATTTTCTTTGACCCGGAAGCTGCCGCCGGGTTGAGCATCGCCGCCGTCGTCTTATCCGGACTGCTGTTAATTGGGATGTTTATTCTGTTCAACCGATTGAAACGTCCGAAGCTCGGCACGTCGTTCGAACCGTCCCGTTTCGCGACGTTTCAAGCCACACATACGACGACGAGCACGTTCGATTTGGCCTATATGAACGACAAGCTCGTCTATTATGGGCCGGACGACGAGGCGTGTCTCTTGTTCGCCGTATCCGGCAATCACGCCATCGTTCTCGGGGATGTGCAAGGAGCGCGAGACGCCGCGTCACACCTGTTGCTCACCTTTATCGAAGAAACGGACCGGCTCGGCTATATCCCGATTTTTTATCAAGTCACCCCGGACTGGATGCCGCGCCTGCATGATGCCGGCTTCACGTTCTTCAAGCTCGGTGAGGAAGCGACGGTCGACGTCGCCACATTCTCGCTCACCGGTAAAAAACGCGCCAACATGCGCTCGCTTTATAACCAATTCACGAAGCGAGACTATACGGCTGACATCGTCATGCATCCATCGCCCGACTTGATTATGTCACTGCGCTTCATCTCGGACGACTGGCTCGGCAATCGAAGCGAGAAAGGATTCTCGCTCGGGTTTTTCAACGAACAGGCTTTGACCCATTATCCGGTTGCTCTCCTACGTGATGACACGGGACAAGTCATCGCCTTCATCACGTTGCTCCGCGGCAGTGATACCGTCTCCATCGATTTAATGCGCTCTAAGAATGATGCTCTGCCCGGCTCGATTGAGGTGCTGATTCTCCATGTAATCGAGTGGGCACGAGCCAACGACTACGCCTACGTCGGTCTTGGCATGGCGCCACTCGCATCGGTCGGTGAGCACACGTTCGCGTACTGGCCGGAGCGGATTGCAGCCGATATTTTCGAAAACATCAGTTATATCTACCCGTTCAGCGGGCTTCGTCAGTTCAAACATAAGTTCAAACCGACGTGGGAAGCTAGGTATTTGGCCATTCGCAAGCGTCGGAAGCTACTACCTTCTTTGCTTCGGACGGCACGGTTGATTAGCCGGAAACGAGAGTCTTAAACACGAAAGAGCGTCTCACATGCGAGGCGCTCTTTCGTGTTACGTCATGAGTGAAATGTCGGGCATCTAAAACTGATACATTCTCTTTAATAAGATGCATTTCTGTGTTCAACTCTTCTTTTAACGAATATGATAGCACCGACCTTATATCAAGTCGATGCTTCCGTAACTGTCCAATCTGAAATTGTGACGTTGAATCCTGGCGCCTTCGGATCCGGACTACAGGCGTACGGTCCGATGCGTAACGTCGAGACGTCATGGAGGTGAGCGATTCGCAACTGTTCACGCGTGCCCCCCTCGTATTCGAAGAACACCTCAACATCGCCATCGGTGTAGGCGAGTTCAAACGTCAACGGTTCACGGATGGCGTCGTTCGGGAAATCACGTGTCGACCAATCCGAGTAGCCAAAGGACGTGACGACGGCCCCAAGGTGTGACGGTCCGTCCGGAATATATATTCGACGGACGTCTTAAGCCAATGCTCGTCGTTAACGTATAACAGGATGCCGGCCTGGTCATATGTATGGCTCGGATCCATCTCAATCGTCGCGCGACATGTGAACCGCTTAGACGACACATCCGTCACCAAAGCGTGGGCCGTCATCCGGTTGAACCCGTAATGGGTGTTCCGCCAAAAGTCGGTGTCGGGTGCTGTCTGGAACGTCAAGCTTTCACCGAGACTCACTTCGTCTGGTTCATTGATCCACTTATATGACTTCCACATGATTGATACCTCCCCATTGTCCTCGCATCGCGAACAGCAACGGAATCATCGGTTCGTGATACGGAATAAATTTCCCTGACCTGATCATATCAAGAATCGTCGCCTCATCCGCCCATTGCACGGCTTGCACTTCTGATGGTTGGAGCGTCAACTCATCGAGGTCAACTTCTGCTTCGACGAGATAGATATCATCGAACCCTTCGTCAAAGTTGACCGTCAAATGGGGCCGTGTGTTAGATAAATCAAGTTTCAGCCCAATCTCTTCTTCAAGCTCGCGCATCGCCGCTTGTTGACTCGTATCGCCGACCGTGGCGCTACCGCCGACGGTGATGTCCCACATGTTCGCCCAACCGTCTTTGAACGGTTGGCGCTGCTGAATCAACATCTGTCCATCCTTGTTGAAAATGCAAACGTGGATGACGAGATGATAATCATCTTGAGGAAGGCGTATCCCTCGTTGCCACGTTCGCCCTGTTTTCTTGCGGTCTACATCATACACATCCCAAAACTCCATCGTTCCATCCCCTTTACGTCGCGGCGCTCGAAGATGCCGCTTGATCTGCTTTGACGCAGTCGATGGCGACGACGATTGAGATGAGTAAGTGTTCCATCGTATCATCGACTACTCGAATTTCGTACGTATCGCCCCACGTTAGCCACTTCTTTTGGACACTACCGATGACATGTCCGTTTTGGCGTACTTCGAAGTTCATATCCCACCAGTTGCCATCGACTTCAATCCCGGCTGCATCAATTGTGTAGCGCGGCTTGAAGAACGTGAACTCTTTTGAAATCGTTAACGTCTCCTCCCCCTCGACATCGACGTAAAATGTCGGCAAAAAGCTGAATGTCTTTTTCGTGATCGTCGTAATCTCGTATCCATTCTTGTCAGAAATCGTGAACGACTTCGGTAACTTCATAAAACTACCTTCTACAAAATAAAGATCGTTCTCATCTGCATCTTTGATACTGAACCGGCCACGTAGGCTGAAAACCTTTTGTTTCATGTAGAGCGTGTTCATCGTCATCCCTCCGATTGTATGTGGTACCTTATATACGAAACCATACCCGAAATCGATTCAGAATCTTTCAACACGCAACGTGAGGTGGACTAAGGAGTTCTAGAATGTCTGTCAACTCATTAACGATGTAGTCCGCTTGGTGTACATTCATTAACATACTCGAATCAAATCGTTGGGAACATCACTTTCGTCATCGATTTTCATGATTATTTCCCGGGACAAGGCTGGTCAGATTTCGTTGCTATCGTGTTGACACGGTGGATTGACAATGGCCGCGCCCTCTTATTCGCCCCGTTGCAGGAAACCTACTCATTCCAATTCATGGACGGTCCAATTCAAATATCTGCTAAAAAAGTGACCGGCACAGAAGTTGAGCTCACATTGATAGAAGAGGATCGTCCCCAAACAATCATGGGAACGGTAACACTTGTGGAATTAACAAAGGCACTCATCAAAACGAGCCGGCAGTTAATTAACGCCGCAGACCGAAACGGATGGAAAAACGAGGAGATCGACCAGCTACGTTATGCCGTCAAATCGCTTCAGGCATACTAATAGAGAACTAAGCATTAGCATAGCTAGCGATCTATTAGGCTCTATGCAAAAAAGATCGACGGACAGTCGATCTTTTACTCACTCTGTCAAAGCTGTTTCGACGAACGTCATCAAGGCGTCAAGATTCGTCATGTTCTCGTTGCATGAGGCACTGTCTGTACAAATATACGTCCCAATTGCTTTATAATAGTCAGGATTTTTAGCTTGTTTTGCTTTTGTGATGGTGACACAATACGAGACTTCTGCCAACTGATTACAGAAGGCGCAAATATTTTTCTTCGCATTTGAGCTTGCCTTAAGCTCGATCCCAATCAGCTGATGATTCTTTTCGCAAAGAATATATTTCCGATTGGAACGCAGGTCGTTCCAGCTCATGTAGGACATACGATTCACATTAAGTTCCGCTGCGTCTGGAAGTCTTAGTTTTTTCTGTTTGGGAAACATTTTTTTCACTTGCTGTTCCGACACTTGCGGAAACGACCGGACGTGAGGTCTTAACTCATCTATAAACCCATCATAGGCTTCGTCGGTTTGTAACTTTGATACGTCCAACATGGCAAGCTGAGCTGATGTCGCTTCAGGAAACAGAAAAGCAATTTTGGCATTGGCCAAATCGATGACGGCTTGTAACACGGAAGACGGTAAATTTTTCTTTCGACTATCTCGAATCGTCTCGACTTGTTCTCGAATGAAGTTGAATTGGTGGTTCTCAATAAAACGCTCTAGCATATTCAGTCATCCTTTCTCAATCCTGACTTCTTTTAGTGTAAAGGATTTTACAAGACAAGATTGCACCGACTTCAAGTTAGAACTGTTTTATACAAAAACGGCACAATCGCAACTATGCGACGTGCCGTTGATTAATTTGAAGAGTAAACGATTTTTCGAATGGTCGTGACCGCCAAATGATAGTCAGCCGCCAACTCCTCGACCCGAGTCCCCTTCGCAAAAGATGTTCGAATCGCTTCATTCCGCTGTTCAAGCAACTGTTTGCCACCACTGACTGTTCCCCAGCGCTTCTTTTCTTGACCGGTCCGGGGCACATAAAGCGTCTCCCCTTGGACGTATCGTTGAACTTCTTGAAGCAACTCCTCTGGAAGGACATGTTGCGCATTTACGTACTTCATCTCTGCTCGCTCCTTATTCAAAATCCGACAATAAGGAAGCAAAGCCATTGTTGTAAAAGATTACCTAGCGATCAAATGAAACGTTCTGCCCCATGCAAATGATCGCCCTTGTGACAACTGGCTTTGCATGAGTGATTGAAGACTTAGAAAATCTCAAACGATTTTCCACGTATATGCGCCCCCTTTCCAATCACAAGATGTTGACCTCATTATACAAAATATCTCGTGATGTTTAAAAGGCAGGCGAACATATACGATGAAGAGCTCTTGTTGATCATCCGTTTTTCATGCTGAACGAGTCGACGAGTGTGAACGTGATGTCTTTCACGTCGAGACCGCCAAGTGCGAAATAGAGTTGCAAGTAGTTATGTTGATTCAGGAAGAATACTTGCTTCGTCTGCGTCACCCATTCGCCGTCCGTTCCGTTGAACGTGAACGTCGGGCCCGGGATGTTGTTGGCGAACAGCGTGACCGGCATCTGGGCAAGTTCGCCCGCGTCCGATTTCGCCGTGATTGTCACGTCGTACGTGCCTGTCTCATCGACCGAGACGGCAAAGACGTGGGTGTTCCCCGTCGATGTGTCGGCGTCACTCAGGCTGACGCTTTCCCCGTTTTCGAGGTGGCGATACGTCACATCGAAATCGATCGCTTGTCCGGCCTCTTCGTCGAGCCCGACCACCTCGACCGTGCCGTCATGAATGCCGAGCTCGCGCTCCATCGCCGGTGACTGTAAGACGAAACGACAGATGTTCGCCGCACTCCGGAGCAGTTCACCACGCGTCAATGTCCCATCAGCGAGCGCCGCGCCCGTGTTGTCATCGAACGAGTTCGTGTCCGGACGGTCGACGACCATATATAAGTCGTTTTGCGACTGGACCATCGCCGCCGTGTTCTGACGGTTCGCCGGCTCGTCTTCATGGTGATTCACTTTCGCCCACCAGTCGGTCATGACGATACCGTCAAAGCCCCACTCGTCCCGGAGGATACGTGTGTTCTGGTCATACAATCCGGCCGTCCAGACGCCGTTGACGGCGCCATACGTCGTCATGATCGATGTCGCCTTGCCTTCTTTGACGGCCATCTCGAACCCTTTCAAGTAAATCTCACGTAGCGCCCGCTCCGAGACGATGGAGTCGATATCGTGACGGTGCGCTTCTTGGTTGTTGGCGCTGAAGTGCTTGAGCGTTCCTGTCACACCGACGCGATGCATCCCATTCAATTGGGCGATCGCCATCTTGCCGGTCACGTGCGGGTCTTCCGAGAAGTACTCGAAGTTCCGGCCGTTCAGCGGATTGCGGTGGATGTTCATCCCAGGTCCGAGGAGCGTATCGACGCGGTTTTTCCGCATCTCAAGTCCTGTCATCTCGAACAGGTCTTCCACCAATTGGACGTTGAACGTCGAGGCGAGGAGCGTCCCGTTCGGAAGGGCGAATGCCTTCGTCCCGATATCCATCCGGATGCCGGACGGGCCGTCCGCGCAACATGCTGCTGGGATGCCGAGTTCGTTCAAGCGATCCGATACCCCACCGAACGCAGCTGCCGTCCCCGGCGTCACCCGTGGCGAGTTCATCCCTTGTCCACGCACGATGCAGGCGAGATCCTCGTCCGACAATTGATCGAGGAACGCATCGAGCTCGACCTTGCCGGCGTAGACGTCCTTCAGTGTGATGCCGTTGTCACCGGCGTAGTCGCGCGTGACCGGACGTTCGACGAGGTAACGTGCCTCGACATCGAGCGCACGGAGCGGCGTCGGTACGTACTCGACCAAATAGCCATGCTCGCCGAGGACTGGTTTGAGTCGGTCGAACGGAGTGACCGGGGCCATGTTCTCGCTGAGCCTTTCGACGACTTGAAGAGATGCCACTTCATACGTGAACACCGGCTGGGCCGAGCGAACGTCGGTCCCGAGGTGAAGCTCGTATGTGCCGGCCTCGAGAACAAAGCTCGACACGTGTCCGGTCGCCCCGTTGTCGTCATAGCTCGCAAAGTCCGTGACCGGGACGCTGAGTGTGAGCGTCGTCCGTTCCCCCGGTGCGAGTGTGTCTGTCTTATCGAAAGCGACGAGCGAACGCGCTGGATTCCCTAGCGTGCCTTGTGGCTTTTCGACGTACAGCTGAACAACTTCTTTTCCTTCCACAGCGCCTGTGTTCGTCACATCAACGGTCACCGTGATCACGCCGTCCTGTTCGTTCGCCGTCGCGACGTCGGTCGTGAACGTCGTATACGACAAGCCGAACCCGAACGGATAGAGCACTGAATCCTTAGCGAACGTCTCGAAATAGCGGTAGCCAACGTAGATGTCTTCTTGATAGATGCCCTTGTCCGCATGACCGAAATTTTTCGTCGATGGGTAGTCCTCAATCGATTTGGCAATCGTGTCGGTCAGCTTACCAGATGGCGTGACGACACCCGTCAAGACGTCGACGAGTCCAGTGCCACCTTCCATTCCGCCTTGCCACGTATAAAGAATCGCGCTCGGTTTGTGCGCCCAATCCATGTCGATGATATTGCCGACGTTCAAGACGACAGCCGTCTTCGTGAATGTCTTTGATACCTTCTCAATCAGCGCCTGCTCGATGTCCGTCAACAAATAGCTACCCGGATCGGCCGTGTTATCCCGGTCCTCACCGGCCGTGCGTCCGATGAAGATGAGCGCCAAATCAGAAGCCTCGGCCGCTTTCGCGACAAGCTCGTCCGTTACCATCATCTCTGGCTGCGACCACGGTTCACCGGCCCAACCGACACCTCGGTCGAACGGATTCGCCTCGACCCACGTCTCATACGTCTTAAGAAGCGATGCATTCAATTGAATCCCTTCGGTCGTCTGGAGCGCCTCGAGCGGACTCGTCACATGCGAAACGTTGACCATCCCGCCTGATCCTGTACCGCTCTTGTAGTAGTTGAATTGGCTGCGTCCGAACACAGAAACGGTCGTCCCCGCTTGAATCGGAAGCGTCGCGTGCTCGTTCTTCAAGAGGACGGCCCCTTCTGAGACGGCTGTCCGCGCCAATTGTTTATATGTATCCCAGTTCAATGTGTAAGTCTTCATCGTGTCATCTCCTTCATTCCATTTGCGATTTCAATCATGCAGTCTTCGGCTTGCGGGTAGTCGCCGAGCTTATCCATAAAAGCGTGGTCCATCCCGCGGTATTGAATCAGTCGCGTCGGTACGCCGTCGCGTGCGAGTTTACGCGCGTACGCCTCGCCTTCAAGGCGCAGATAGTCATATTCGGCCGTGATGATCAAAGCCGGCGGTAAGCCAGTCACATCATTCGCGAACAACGGGGAGACGAGCGGGTCGGTCAGTTCGGCCTTGCCCTGTAAGTACACATGGTTGAGCAAATCGTCAGAATCACCGAGCGCCATGACGACGCCACGGATCAAGTCGTGGTGGTGCTTGATCTCATAATCGTCGAGTTTCCATTCGTAATCGTCTGTCGGGATTGAGCCTAGATTGACGACCGGATAAATGAGCGCCTGGAAACGAATCATGTTCGTCTCGTTCGATTGGTCGAGTAAGCAACAAGCGGTCGCCAAGTTGCCACCGGCACTGTCGCCGGCGACGGCGATTCGTTCGTTCCGTACATTCAGCTCGTCGGCCTGCTCGTATACCCATTCAACCGCTCGGTAGCAGTCGTTCAGTCCGGCCGGAAACGGATGCTCCGGCGCGAGCCGGTAATCGACCGAGACGACGAGAGCGTTCGCTTTCTCCGCGAGCAGTTTACACGGGTTCTCGACCGTATCGAGCGTCCCTCCAAAGAAACCGCCACCGTGAAAGAACAGGATGGCCGGTAACGTCTCTTCGGTGCGCGGTCGATAGAGACGCGCCGGGATGTCACCGTCAGCGCTCGGAATCATAACATGATTTGTCGTGATGTCCGTCGTCGTCATGTCCTGGTTCGGCCAACCCATGCTGGCACGGGCCGTCGCCAAGTCGAATGACGTTTCCGGCTCGGCTGCAACATAGCCTTGGATGACGGCCAGGACGCGCGGGTCCAAATCCCCGCTGACATCCGAGTCGAGAATCGGTTTGATGATTGTCTCGACACGGTCTATTGTGTGGACTTGTCGAGCTGTCTCGAGTTGTTCTGCCAATACACGATACGTCTCACGTGAATTCAACATGATATGTAGTCCCCTTTCCATAGGCAAAATTGACACGTAGATTCAATTCCCTGATTCCTTACTGATTCGTCCTACTCAACAAGAAAAAATTGACAATTATCCAGCTTTTCCATACCATTCTACTAATGCTCCAGTAGAAAGGATTGATGTCCATATGTCACAACCAGTACGATATGATGTCGCCGTCATCGGCGCCGGCACGATGGGCATGTCAGCCGCCTCGTTTTTGACGGAACGCGGTGCCCATACGCTCGTTATCGATGCGTTCGACCCGCCTCACAACAAAGGTAGTCATCACGGGGACACCCGGATGATCCGACATGCCTACGGGGAAGGTCGTGCGTATGTCTCACTCGTCAAACGGGCCCAAAAATTATGGGAAGATCTCGACCGTACGTCGCAGTATCCTATTTTCAAGAAAACGGGTGTCCTCGGTATCGGGCCACGCGATTCGGCGTTTCTCGGTGAGACGATTGCCTCGGCCGAAAAGTATGACTTGCCGCTCCAGCGTTTGTCGAAAGGAGACATCGAGACACGTTGGCCCGGACTCTCGATTCCAGACGACTATATCGGTTGCTATGAGACCGAGTCGGGACTGCTCTACAGCGAGAACGCGATTCGAGCGTATCGCGAACGAGCCACCGCAAATGGCGCCGAGCTCGTCATGAACACGCCGGTCGAGTCACTCGAATTCCATGAGGACGGGGGCACCATCGTCACGTCCGAGGCGACGTTTTACACCAAGAAAGTGATTGTCACAGTCGGGGCCTGGGCGAAACAACTGCTCCCCGACCTGTCGCTCCCGCTCGCACCGACCCGGAAAGTCGTCGGTTGGTTCGAGGCTGACGAGACGCTTTATTCGGATGCGTCGTTCCCGTCGTTCTTCGTCGAGGACGATGACCGGATGTTCTATGGATTCCCAAGTCTTGACGGGGCCGGACTAAAAGTCGGACGGACCGACGGCGGTCAGGCCATCGATCCGAACCTACATACGCAAGACTTCGGTCGCTATGAAGCCGACGAAGGCGATTTGCGCCACTTCCTCGCGACGTATATGCCAGAGGCGAACGGTGCCTTGAATCAAGGCAAGACATGCCTGTATACGATGTCGGACGATCACGACTTCATCGTCGATGTTCATCCCGAACATCACAACGTACTCATCGCCTGCGGTTTCTCAGGTCACGGCTTCAAGTTCGGCAGTGTCATGGGCGAAGTGCTGAGTCAGCTCACGCTAGACGGGCAAACATCGTTCGATTTGAGTCGCTTCCGTCTCGCTCGTTTTCGTGCATGAACGACGAACCGCTTCGTTTCGTGTATAATGAAGCGTAATCCAAATTGCTAATGAAAATTTCTCGAATAGAAGTTTCTTACACGAAAAAGAGGTAAACCTATGAATCAACCACGCTTTTCAGACTATCGCCTAAGCGAAGACATCCAGCGCGCGCTCGGCATCATGAAATACGAATCACCGACCGAAGTCCAACAGAAAGTCATCCCGCTCGTCCTCGAGCGCCAAGACTTGGTCGTCAAAGCCCAAACCGGCAGCGGGAAGACCGCAGCGTTCGGCATCCCGGTCACGGAACTCATCGAATGGGAAGAGAACAAGCCACAAGTGCTGATTCTCACACCGACGCGCGAACTTGCAGTCCAAGTCCGTGAGGATATGACGAACATCGGTCGTTTCAAACGCATCAAGGCGACCGCCGTCTACGGGAAAGAACCGTTCTCGAAACAACGTGAAGAATTGAAGCAGAAGACGCACATCGTCGTCGGGACACCGGGACGCGTCATGGACCACATCGAACGTGAGACACTCGTTCTCGATAAAATCGATTACTTGATTATCGATGAGGCCGACGAGATGTTGAACCGAGGCTTCCTCGCTGACGTCGAGGCGATCCTCCAAGAATTGCCACGCGACCGTGTGACGATGGTGTTCTCGGCGACGTTCCCGAACGATATCGAGCGCCTGTGCCAGAAGCACATGAACGAACCAATCCGTGTCGCCATCGAATCGAGCGGTGTCACCGCTTCGACGATCGAACACGGCTTGATTGAAGTGCGCCGCGAAGACAAGCTCGCTGTGCTGAAAGATGTGACCGTCGTCGAGAATCCGGACAGCTGCCTCATCTTCTGTCGGACGAAAGAACATGTCGACACGGTGTATACCGAGCTCGATCAGGCCGGTTACTCGTGCGAACGCCTCCACGGTGGCCTTGAGCAAGAAGACCGTTTCGCCGTCATGGAAGGGTTCAAGATGGGCAACTTCCGTTATCTCGTCGCGACCGACGTCGCAGCACGTGGAATCGACGTCGATAACGTCAACCTCGTCATCAACTATGACGTGCCGATGGAAAAAGAGAGCTACGTGCATCGGACCGGACGCACAGGCCGTGCCGGCAACGCCGGAAAAGCGATCACGCTCGCGACGCCTCACGAGGGCAAGTTCGTTCGCGCCATCGAAGCGTTCATCAAGTTCGATATCCCGGAGATGGATGCACCGACTGAAAGAGAAGTCGCGCGCAACCAAGCCGCATTCGAAGAGAAGTTGAGCGGTCGACGTGTCGTTCGCAACAACAAGACGGCCCGGATCAACCAAGACATCATGAAGCTTCACTTCAGCGGCGGGAAGAAGAAAAAACTCCGCGCCATCGACTTCGTCGGTACAATCGCCAAAATTCCTGGCGTGTCGGCTGACGATATCGGCATCATCACGATCAACGACCAGATGACGTACGTCGACATTTTGAACGGCAAAGGCTCACTCGTCCTTCAGGCGATGGAATCGACACCGATCAAAGGGAAGAAGTTGAAAGTGAGCAAGGCAAAAAAATAATCATCACTCCAACCTCAATACCTCTCCACGCGGAGCAGGTTTGAGGTTTTTTATTGAATTCACCCATATCGAAAGCGCTTTCGATAAACTTTAAAAAAATAAGACTTATCGAGAGAATGCTTTCAAGAGCATCATACCGATAACCGTTCCGAAATTCAACCATCCTCACGTGATTGACAAAAAAAGGCTCAGACGATTGTCTGAACCTCAGTCTTCCAAATGAAGAAAATCAATCTTATCCTCTCGAATCGAACGATGGCTCGATTGGATAGCAGGGGCGGTCATCCGCTTAGAGTCAGTCCAACAGTTCTTCCGAGATCAACTTGAATCCTTCGATTTCCGTGTCTTCTTCTAGTTCAATCAACAGGCAACGTTTCCCTTTCACGTTCACTTGTCTCACGTACTTCAAGTCTTGCGGGCTGATCGAGATATTGGCGACTTTCGTATTGATTTTAATCGACTTCGACGTGTATTTTGGGACGATGCTACTCGCCTTCATCTCATATTGGCGGTCGTCGACGACTTGTTGGAACGCCTGCTCGACCTTCTCCGTCGTCACGTCCTCGACCCCGCTCGCCTTCAAGACGATTTCGACGGTGCGCGCGTCAATCATCGGCACGCTCTCTTCCTCGTCCTCACGCTCCGCTTCGGCGAGGATCATCTGGTTGATTTCATCGTAAACGGTAGCGAGCGTCCCGACGTTCACTTCTTCACCGATGACGGTCTTGACGACCTCCTCGAACATCGCCTTCTCCTCGACCGCCGTCACGATCTCGGTCCCGTTCAAGACGTTCTCGATGAAGCCGAAGTCCGGCTGGTGCGCCTTCTGGGCCGCATATAGGATATGGTTGACGTCAGCCGCATTGTCCGTGAAGCACGGGAACAAGAAACCGCCGACTGGAGCGTCGAGCTTGATGACCGGATTGATGAAGATATTTGACTTGAACTCTCGCTCGATATAGTCGAACACGAGCGACTGTTTTGGGAGCTCGGTCTGATTGATACTGCCGAGAATGAAGCGCGACGTCCATACTTCGTCACGCATATCAATTTCCGTCTCCTCCGAGTGACGGCGCGTCGGCTTATTGTATTTGAAGCGGGTGAACGTGATGACCATATCTTTTTCGAATGGTGCGTCCTGTACCATCTTCAATGCGACCCGCTGCATCATACCGGCCCATTCTTCGATGTCTTCGGTCCGTAATGCCTCATACAATAATGTCTGCGTATGGTCCGTCTGGCCCGATTCTGGATGCTGAAACTTCACTTCGAACAACTTCTCGTCGATTTTGCCGCCGAGCACTTTCTTGAAATTGGCGAGGAACAACTCTTGATGCTCCTGCTCGACAAACGGGAACGACCGCAACTCCTCGTGGAAAATCTCGTTGCTGTCTTGGCGAATATAAATATTATAAATGTCAGCGATTTTGACCGCTTCCGCATTTAACTTGAAATGTTTGCGGATTGCCGCGATATCTTTTTGATTCATTACGTACCACTCCTTCGTCCTTTACTACAAACCGATTCCATTATACCAATAGTTGATGCTGACGCGTATGTCAGTAGTGCTAAAGCCGGGACGTCTGATGTCATGTATCATGTCCCTGACCTCAACTTTTATAATCGTTAGATTCATTTTTTGTAAATTTGCGTATTTCTCACATCCTTGCCATGTATAGTCGATGTGCATCGTGCGTTTACGATGCAAGTCGTTCCGTCGTCATACATACTTAGGAGGCACAAACATGTTCAAAAAATGCATCAGTTCGTTGTTCGCCATCATCTTAGTCGCTACATCGCTCCATCTCACGACCCCGACCGCTTCGGCGCTCCCGCCTGGCATCCCGTCGAAATCGACCGCGCTGTCTAAATTGAACGCGTTGACGGTGAAGACAGAAGGATCGATGACCGGTTATAGCCGTGACTTGTTCCCGCATTGGAGTAGCCAAGGGAACGGGTGTAACACGCGTCACGTCGTCTTGAAACGCGACGCCGACTCGGTCGTCGACGAGTGTCCGGTCACGACCGGTAAGTGGTACAGTTACTATGACGGCATCATGTTCACGTCGCCGTCTGACATCGATATCGATCACGTCGTCCCATTGGCTGAAGCGTGGCGTTCAGGGGCAAGCAGCTGGACGACAACGAAACGTCAAAGCTTCGCAAATGATTTGAACGGGCCTCAGCTCATCGCCGTCTCGGCCAGCTCAAACCGTTCAAAAGGGGACCAAGATCCGTCGACATGGCAACCGCCACGTACCGGTGCACGCTGTGCCTATGCGAAGATGTGGGTTGAGACGAAGAGCCGTTGGGGCCTCAGCCTCCAATCGACAGAAAAGACGGCCTTGCAAACGGCCATCAACGCCTGCAGCTATTAAGTTTTGAAAGGAGTTCACGATGAACCAGCAATCTTCAGTATTTAAAGCATCCCACGGTGTCATGACCGAGGAAGTCGGCGTCATCAGTGGAGATCTTGAATTACGGACGACATGCCAGGCAGACGGCACGCTCGAGCTCGCCATCACATACGTCGGGGCGGCCGAATGGTACACATTACCCGGGAAAGACTACAAACTGCATGACGTGCGCGACCATGAGGTCGTGCATCAACTGATCGTGAACGTCCTCGAGCGGGCGTAATGTAGAAAGGAGCCTCGACACCTAGTTCTGGTGACGAGACTCCTTTTTTGTTACGTGCTTACTTCACCAGTTTGACGATGGCACGAATGATAAGGAAACTAACCCCGATCACGATTCCAGCCAACAGCAAACTGGCGCCACCGATGATGCCGAGTGTGAACATAATGGTCCTCCGTGATGACATGATTATGGTTTACCTTGACCACTATATCATCTGCCGCACCATCACATAAGCTAGGTTTATTTTTTCGTTACTGCCCGATTCAACATCTCTATTTATGCGCGGCCCGCTTATATTTCTCGAGCAGTGCTTGCGGGATGTGGCAGTAATCGTCCGGGCATCGCGCGAGCCGGTCTTGATGCTCGTCCGCGCTCCGGACGTAGTTCGTGAGCGGACACACCTCGACCGCGATTCGGTCCGCGTCGCTGCGACTGTCGATAAACGTGCGCGCGGCTTCCAAATGGCGCGGGTCTGTACTATAGACGCCGGTCCGATACTTTTCACCGACATCCTCGCCTTGGCGATTGACGCTATACGGGTCGATGATTTCGAACAAGTAGTGCATCCAATCCTCCATCGTGACGATGCTCGAATCGAACGTCGTTTTGACGCATTCGGCGTAACCGTCATATGGTCCGTTAAGCGTATCCGTCGTCCCGTTCGCCCGTCCGGCCTCCGTTTCGATGACACCGGGTAACGTCTTGATGAACGCTTGGACGCCCCAGAGGCATCCTCCCGCTATATATACCGTTTGCATCCAATCATCCCCTTAAAATTTTAGTCAATAATTCCCACGATTCGGTAGAAATGCGCTACGATAAACTCATATCTTTTATCGGTGAACAGCTACGGGGGACTTACATTGAAAAAACTCATGTGGACCACTTTTTGGACCATCACCATCGTCGCAACCATATATTCTGTCACGACGGGAGAGTCGTTTGTCTCGATGAGTCAGTCCGTTTCGGTTGATCATCAAGAGATGGAACGCTATTTGTCGACCGAAGTGATGGAACCGAACTTCGGCGGTGACGTGTGGACGTCATATCAAATACTCGACACGAATACGACGAAACATGAAGTGTACGTCTGGGCGCTCATCCAAGAGTACGTGCAAGAAGGTGATCGCTTCGAGCAAGGTTCGGGCATGTCCGTCCCCCTTGTATTATACCTTGACGACGATGACGAATCATTTACGATTCAAGGTCATCGGTTGCCGCGTGACGGCTCGTCTTATCCGACCGATTTATGGACCATGTTCCCGGTTCATGTTCAACTCGCGATTTCTCCGCATCCAGACGGGATCGTCACCAAACTACACGAACAAATGGAAGTAAAAATTTTGCTGCACCAGCAAGCGAAACATGGAAAGGAAGATTGACTTGAAGATCACGAAACGCGCGATGCTCCTCTCGACCGCGCTTCACCTGTTGTATTTCGTCGCCACGTTCGGGGTCGGATTCATCCGCACACTCAATTATGAACCTGATATCATCGCCGAGGCGGGCAACGTCACCACGTTTCACAACGAGGTGGCCATCGGGACGACCGGGTCCCCGTTCATCTACGTCTTCACATGGATCGGCCTCGCCATCGTCCTGGCGCTAGGAATGTTGACGGTCCAACGGATTCGCCAAACGCGTTAAACAAGGAATACATGCACCACACACGTAACAGACGCTATGTTTAGGAGGGATATCGGTTGAATCTTATTCAGCAAATCAGACAAATCTACGTGCCGGTGCACGACTTGGATCGCGCGGTCCGTTTCTACCGGGACACACTTGAAATTCCGCTCCTGTTCCAAGCTGGCCAGCTCGCCTTTTTAGAATGCAGCAGTGTACGGCTCATGTTGTCGCGTCCTGAGAATGAAGACTTTGCCAAAGCGAGCTCCGTGCTGTATCTCCAAGTGAACAATCTCACTGAGGCGTATGAACAGCTTTTGGCGAAAGGCGTTCAGTTTATCGACGAGCCGCATCTCGTCGCGAAAATGGAGAACCTCGAGACGTGGATGGCTTTCTTCAAGGACTCGGAGGGCAATACGCATGCGTTGATGAGCGAGCTTCGAACGTGATGCGCGAACATACAAAAAGGAAATCTACGCGATTGTAGATTTCCTTTTCTTATAGATAGCCGAGCCGTTTCAAATCCTCATAGACGAGAGACGATAGGAGCGTTCTCCCTTTCCCGTTCAAATGGTCCGGATTATGAAAGTACTCGCGCTGATGGATAAACCGTTCGTCAGTCATGTAGTTCAGGAACGGGACGTCCAACTCGAGCGAGGCCAAATGTTGATGGACGAGTCGGTCCATGACCGCTTCATCAAAACAGGCGTTGTAAGACGCGTGGACCGGCTCCATCGCCAAGACGACGCGATAGCCTTTCGTCTGACAATACGTGACGATGTCTGTCACGCGTTCCATATTCTGCTCGATGTCACGATTCTCCACAGCTTGTTTATACTGGGCTTCGACCATCTCGTATTTTCGTTCCGAATAGTTCTTGCCGTTATTCACCCACAGTTCGTGCGACTCCCACCTTAAATCACGAATGTCTCGCGACAGCGCCGTATAGACGCTCCCACTGTTCAACGCGGGAATCGACGTGTACGTATAGTAATCGAACGTGCTGACCGGTTCGATGTCTTCCCGGTCCAACACCTGATAATAATTTTCTTTCCGGCCAATCTCCGCATTGCTGAACGTGATTTGCGAGAGTGAGACGATGACGACCCCACCCGGACGCAGATGTTCATCAAACTGCTTCAACATCTTCCAGTCATACTCAATCGTCTGGCTCGACATCGGATAATCGGGTTGCTCATTGAAAAAAACGGCCATCGCTGTTCGATGGCCGGTCTCGGGAAATCATTTGAATCGTTCAATCAATCGTTTGATGGCGGCCAAGATGACTTCCGGCTCATCTCGCTGGATGTAATGGGCGCTCGCTTCGGCAAGGACGAATTCGGAATTTGACGAGATTTGCGTGAGTTCTTTCTGCATATCGTTCCATAATCGTTGCGATTCACTGGAGTAGTGGTCCTTCTTGCCGGCTCCGATGACGATGACCGGAATCTGTAATGCCAGTTCCGTCTCTTTTAATTGTTTCAAACTTTCCATGAACTCCTCGTAGTTCCCTTCGCGGACGAATTGCTGATGGTAGGCATGTTGAAAGTCTTGTGACATCGTCGGCAGGAATCGCTCACGATAGTCTTTCGGAGTGACATCTACTAAAATCAACCCGCTGACGTCTTCTTCATAGGCAGCTGCGAAAAGCTGCATGTTCACCCCGCCAAAAGAATGACCGACGAGGAAGTAAGGAGGTTTTGTATTGGTTTCCGTCAGTAACTGTCTCAGTTCTTGAATCATGTTTCGACTCGTTCGTGGGTTCGCGCTGGTTTCACTTTGCCCAAGGCCAGCTCGATCATACAAGAAGACGTTAGCTAGCTTCGAAATATCAGCCACCAATGGGCTCCAAGCCGTTGAATCATCTCCGTATCCAGCGTCCATGACGACCGTCACGTTTGCGGAATCGTGTTGAATTGATTTGGTGTATAATTTTGATGTGTCGCCCTGCACGCATTGATGTTTCATCCCCAAACCTCTTGCAACGTATGTCGAAATAACTCGTTTAATTGTGCCGTTGGATCATTTACTTGAACGTCCAGCGATTCCACATATACTTCAAAACGTTGAATTTCTCGTTCTACAAATTCGTTAATGACGGCAATCCGTGGTTCTAAGTCAAACTCGTCTCCTGCCAACTTCCTCTCTAATAATCGATCAATCGAATGCTTTAATTCACCATCTTTTAATGAATCCTCTAAAAGGACATGAAAACTAATCGGGGGTGCCGTATTGTATTTTTCAATCCACTGACAAGCTAAAATCGGACGAAGCACGTAAAAATATTTTTTGATGCGGACTTCCCGTCCTTGCAAATATTCACGGTAGTTATTTTTAGCCATATTTAAGTAATGATGTAACATCGAGTTCGGATAAAACACATCTGATTCTAGCGCTCGCATATTATCTATAAGCGTATACTGTTGATAGTAAACAATTTCACTTCTGAGCCATTCCAAGAGAGGGGGATTGTTCTTTCTAAATAGACGCAATGCTTTCGTGACTTCCCAACCACTGATGTCTAATAAATCGTTAATCGGCTCTTCAATTACATCACGTTTTTGTCCAATGCCTTGAGGATCGATGGCTAAATACCACTCAGGAAGATGAATGTAGATAAATCGAACATCATAATCGCTATCTTTTGAAGGGAATCCCCAGGCTCGGCTACCAGATTCAACCGCATATAGAATTTTTACATCGTACTTCGCTTCAATCTCTATTAGTTTTTGCTGGATTATTGTATGCATTAAAGAAATCTCCTTTGTAATTTAGACGTTAATTGTTTATTTATGTATGATTATAGCGGAAATGGAGATGAGTCAATGACCTATATCTGCCCCGTCTGTGGATTCGATGGATTAGATGAACCTGCTTACAACGAATTTAACGATCCTTCATTTGAAATTTGTTTATGTTGTCGATTTCAATTCGGAGATGATGATGACGTAGAAATTGAAGAAGGGTTGTTTATGCAACGGGAAGAGACACATACTAATTATCGAGAGGCATGGATTGAGAGCGGAGCTCCAATTTTTCAGACTGAATATTACCCAAAGCAATTTCAATTCGATGGTGCGGTAACGAGAGAACAATTGATTGAACAACTAAAAAATATTCGTATTTTTGAGACGAACATAAAAGGTTGATGGGCCAGCGCTCATCAACCTTTTATTAGACTTCATTTATTTATGGTAAGGCTCATTCCTGTTGATCCGATACGCCCGATAAATCTGTTCGCACAAGACGAGCTTCATCAATTGATGCGGGAACGTCATCTTCGAGAAGGAGATTGTATCATCCGAGCGTTTCATGACATCGTCCGACAAACCGAGCGAGCCACCGATGACGAACGCGATTTTGCTCTTGCCGTACGTCGCGAGTTGATCGAGCTCACGGGCGAACTCTTCGCTCGTCCGCTGTTTGGCGTCGATGGCCAAGGCAATCACATGCGTGTCTGGACTGATTTTCGCCAAAATTCGCTCGCCTTCTTTTTGTTTTACTAGAATCATGTCTGCTTCACTCAAGTGCTCGGGCGCTTTCTCGTCTGCGACCTCGATTTCCTGCACTTTCGCATAGGCCGACAGGCGTTTTGTGTACTCGGCAATCCCTAGTTTCAAATACTTCTCTTTTAGTTTGCCGACCGTGATAATTGAAATATTCATCCAATTCTTCCTTTTTCCACAGTTTTTTTGGAGTTATCCATAGGGTTATCCACAGAGTTATCCACAAATCCACATGTTGATAATCATTTTTTGCTTGACACAACATATGTTGCGTCGGCATCACAGAACTCACATGTCACTTGTCCACTTGTGGATAGTTCTTCGAGCAACGGGTATTCCCCCGTCTCATCGACAATGATATCTAAAGCGATTTCAACATGTTCCTTGCATACTTTTTTTTCCACAATGTTTCCTCCTTAAAAAAGAAGCGTCGCCGCTCCTTTAGGTTGCTTCAGTTAATGTGGCCACGGTCTTGCTTCCCTTGCCGCGTCGCGTATATTCAATCGTGACCTTATCCCCAACCGTGGCGTCTCGGTACAGGGCGTCTCGCAAATCGACGTAACGTTTGATGTCACGGTCGCCGATTTTGACGATGACGTCACCGACGCGGAGGCCCGCCTCTTCGGCTGGACTGCCGGGCGTGATTGCCTCGACGAACACCCCGTCTTCGTTGTCAAAACTAATCCCATACTCTTCCCGGACGTTACCCGGTACGGCGATGACTTCTTGAATCGTGACACCGAGCTGGGCACGCGTCACTTCCCCATCACGCTCGAGCATATCGATGACCGGCAACGCGACGTTGACAGGAATCGAGAAGCCGACCCCTTCGACGCTCGCCTCGGCGATTTTCATCGAGTTAATGCCGACGAGCTCGCCGCGGATGTTGATGAGTGCCCCGCCGGAGTTACCCGGATTGATGGCTGCATCGGTCTGGATGACCTCGGCGTTATAATCCATGAGGCCGTCACTGTTCGTATCGACCGGCACGGTGCGTTCGACACCACTGACGATACCACGGGTGACCGAGTTTGAAAAGACGCCGAGCGGATTCCCAATCGCCATGACGGTCTCGCCTGCCTGGAGCACGGTCGAGTCCCCGAGTGCAATCGGGGCGACGTCGATATTGGCCGGCAGTTTGACCGATGCGACGGCCAAATCGTTGAGCGGGTCTTCTCCGAGAATCGTCGCCGACGCGACTTGTCCGTCAGAAAACGCGACGTTGATCTCATCCGCTTCTTCGATGACGTGGAAGTTCGTGACGATATACGCCGTGTCGCCGTCGACCTTATAGATGACACCAGAGCCCGCTCCGGCCTCCCACTGCGAGTCCGACGTGAACGCCCGCTGGATGTTCGTAATACTGACGACGGACGTCTTAGCGCCCGTCACAGCGCTCGTGATGTCGGATTCCGTGACGGTTACGGCTTGTTCCGTCCGAATCAGTTCATTCGTCACAAAACGAGAGGTTGGGGAATCCCAGAGCATCATCGCCAAAAAGAACAAAGCCGCTCCTAAGAATCCGCCAACCCCTCCGAGTAACAACGGTTTTAAATTCACTCGCGGCTTATGGCGCACATGTTCTTCTTGCTTCGGGCGCCACTCGCTACGAGATGGGTACGTCGGTTTTACATCGTTCATTGTATCTGCTTCGTGCTCTAAAGGTTCGACGTCTTGAGGTTCATACTCATGGTGTCTCTCTTCATTCACGACGCGTCCCCCTTTCAAGACAGTGTGTTATCTGTCTTTTCCCAAGTTCGCTTATAAAGAAACGAGCGAAGTGGGGGTCGATGGGTCGGTATCGCACAATTTGATGCGACCGAGGTCGACATCACGCGTCCCGAGTGTTTGCGAGACGCTCATTTGAGCGAGTTCTTTCATGTTGTTATCTTTACTGAGGTGAGCCAAATAAATCCGTTTCGTCTGATCCCCAATGACCTCGCTCATCGCGATGGCCGCGTCTTCGTTCGAGACGTGACCGTAGTCCCCGAGAATCCGGCGCTTGACGCTCCACGGGTAACGACCCATCTGGAGCATCGAGACGTCGTGGTTCGACTCGAAAATGAAATCATCGGCCCCACGGATGACACCTTTCATCCGATCGGACACATAACCCGTGTCGGTGATATGGGCGAGGCGTCGTCCGTCATGGGCGAAATGGTAGAACATCGGGTCGGCCGCATCATGGCTGACGTTGAACGACTCAATCTCGATATCCCCGAACTGTTTAATCTCCCCCACCTCGAAGTGAAACTTCAAAGCCGGGTCGATTTTCCCAATCAAGGATTCCATCGCGTCCCACGTCTTCGCGTTCGCGTAAATCGGTAAATTATATTTTCGAGCGAGAATCCCGACACCTTTAATATGGTCGGAGTGCTCATGCGTGACGAGCAGTGCATCGATCCCGTCAAACGACCGGCCGATCTCGGTGATGCGTTGTTGCATCGCCTTCCCGGTCAATCCGGCATCGACGAGCAATTTCGCCCGTTCCGTCTCAATGTAGAGGGCGTTCCCGGTCGAACCGCTCGCAAGCACACTATAGCGTAAAGTCACTCGATCACTCCTTTCATTCTTCTGAATCAAATTCGACCCGTTCGACAGTCCCGTCGATCGCATTGACGAAATAGACAGACTCGTCAATCGTGATCGACCAGAGCGGCGGCATGATAATCAAACTGCCGGTACTGTCGAGCGGCAGGCTATAGAAGCCCGTATTGATGGCCCGCATCTCTTGATTCGGCTGGAAGTACTTCCGGGCCGCGAGTTGCGAGATCGCCTCACTCGCCGTCAAAACGAGGTCGTCTTGCGACTTCGAGGTCAAGTTCGTCAAATGACGTTGTTTATAGTCGGTCACTTCGAACGCTTCGTTCAGTTGAAGCAATAAAAGCGACGGACCGATGTACTGTTCCGTCTCCCCGTTGATTTCGGGGTTCGAGAAAATTTTATTATTTTCATACGTCTGCACGAAAGCGACTTGACGCGTCTCGGCGTCATATCGCCAGTACGCATATTCGGAACCGAACGGGACGTACTCTGAGACGAACGTCGCCGCGGTCGTCCGCAAATCGTTTTGATCGAGCGGGACGGGTTGCTTGAGCTCGACTTCGAGTTGCATGTTGTCGAGTGTCGTCGCCAGTTGTGCTTCCCGATTCTGCGTGATCATCGAGGCCGACATCTGTTCCGACGATCCCGTCAAATAGCCGATGTCCCGACCCATCCGTGGCAACTTCGACGCATCGACGTTGCGTTGGTCCAAGATTTGCGCGATGGACGTATTGTCGTTCGTCACGACCTCCGTCGCCCACGTTTCCGCCAAGAGCTGGAACAACAGGTAGATGTTCAGCGCGAGGAAGGCGAAGAGGAGAATCGTTTTCGCTTTACTCCAGTCCACGATACATCATCCTTTCTGTCCAGTCCTCCGGTTGATCGAATGGAATCCATCTTCCGGCTTCCCGAACGAACCAGTTCGGGGAGAACGTGACGTAACGGCTCGTGTCTTCATTGTATTCAATCTCATAGCCGAGACGAATCTCAGTCACGTTTTCAAATCGTCCTGCGTTGACGAGCGTATCGACCACATCTTGTCCATCCGCGAGCTGCGTCGTCCCGACCGAGATCAAACGATCGATTTCGAGATGGTGCCGGGTGATCGAGCGGACTTGCGTCCCGTCGTTCTCGACACGCAGCGTCGACAAATCGACGGCGTCGTTGTTGATGAACGCCTCCCGTTGACTGAACACCGGGAAACCGTTCACGTGAAACCGGAACACGGTCGTCTCAAACCCTTGATTGGCCGGGGTAATCGCATCGAAGCGAAGCGACAACCCTTGGCTCTCCGACGTCTCATCGACCCAACCTCCGTGGAAGTTGACGAACTCGACGATCGTGTCGAGCCCGATGACCGACTCTTGTTCCGTGCTATTGCGCGACAAGTTACGGTAGCGGCTCGCGTTCAGGTTCGCATCGTATTCGGCGACGCTAATCCCGTTCGTGAGGGCGCCGACGGAGCTGGCCGGATCGACTTCCTGCACGTTCGGGTCACCCGGGAAGAACGTATCGCGCATCCAGTCGAGGCGTGCCGAGATTTGAATTTGAGACACGTCATAGGCGAACAGCTCATTCATCTCCGGTCCGACGACCGGGATATAGTTGACGCGTTCATCCGTATACGTGACACGTCGCATCGCCCGGTCCGAATCTTTCAAGAACAGGCTGTTGACGTCCCCTTGTCCGACTTTCGACAAGCGGCCTTCCCAGAGCGACTGGTCGCTCATGATGGTACGGATACGCCACGTGTCGTCCCCCATGAAGATGAGGGCGCGTTGCGGCACTTTCCCGGACAGGCTGTACGAGCCCGGGAGCATGTAGCTGAGCGTGTCCGCATAATACGCTTCCGGTAAAATCAGTTCGACGGCCTCGTCGACGCCCGCATACAAACTCGGGACGTTCTTGACGGCGAGTGGTTTGAATTCGCTCGCTTCGAACGATTCACGGATGACGCGCATAATCTGCTTCGGCGTGTTCTTCGTTGCAAAGACGGCGTTGTTCTCATGGACGACCGTTTGGGCCGGCACAATGACTTGACGCGCCTGGCGCTGCAACGACTCATCCACCGTCGCGACTTGCGTCTCCGATTGGACCGACTGATACTTCGGATGGTAATCCCAGAGGATGACCGTTTGGACGATGGACGTGACGATCAAGGTGAGCAAGACGAGCGATTTCACTAGTTCTGGCTTCGCCAAGAAGCGTGGTCGTTCCATCAGTCATTCACCTCCACGATCGTATCGAACGGGATGGTGAAGTAAATCGTCGTCCCACGTCCGAACTCACTCTCGGCCCAGATGTCGCCGCCATGGGCGGAAACGACTTCTTTGGCGATTGATAGACCGAGTCCGGTCCCGCCGATATTGCGGGCCCGGGCTTTGTCGACCCGATAGAACCGTTCAAAGATTTTTTTCAAGTTTGATTTCGGGATACCGACTCCTTCATCTTTAATGCCGATGACGAGCCGTTTGGCACGGAGCATTGTCCGGAACGTGATCGTCCCGCCTTCCGGCGAGAACTTGACGGCGTTCGTGATGATGTTATCGATGACCTGCGTCATCTTGTCTTGATCGGCATGGACGTATACGCGACGCTTCATGAGCTTACGGCGGAACTGAATCGTCTCACCTTTCGTCATCTCATGTCGCTCGATGATGTCGTTAAAGAACTGGATAAAATCGAACTTCACTTTTTGCATCGTATACTCTTTGCTGTCCATCTTCGACAGTTGCAACAAGTCGTTGACGAGGCGAATCATCCGCTCCGTCTCGTTTTGTGTCGTCTCGAGGAAGCGCGGGGCAAGCTCGTCGTCCTTATATGCGCCTTCCGCGAGCACTTCGAGGTAACTCCGCATCGTCGTGAGCGGCGTCCGCAGCTCGTGGCTGACGTTCGCGACGAACTCACGGCGGTCTTGCTCGACTTGTTCTTGCTCGGTCACGTCGTGCAAGACGACGATCAGACCGGTGATCGGTCCGCTATGCTTTTGAATCGGCGAGAAGTAGGCGCGGACGAGGAACAGCTCTTCGTCCGTACTGAGGTCGATCAGTTTCGGCGGCATCGTCCCGTCTTCCGGGATGACGATCTCATCGTCAAACTCGAGCAGGTTCTGTAGGTTCGCACCCATCGCCTCTTCTTCGGCGAGCCCAATCATGTCACGGGCCTGGTCGTTCATCAAGATGACCCGGAGCGAGCGGTCCGTCGCGACGACCCCGTCCGACATATTCTCGAGGACGCTCGTCAAACGGCGTCGCTCGGCCTCGGTCGTGGCATTCGCTTCCATCAGCTCATCGGTCAATTCGTTGAAGGCGTAGGCGAGTTGACCGACCTCGTCATCGGAATAGACTTTAACTTTCCGCGAGAAGTTCCCTTTTCGCATCTCGACGGCTTGTCGACGCATATCCGCAATCGGTCGCGTAATCGTCCGTGACAGCAAAATCCCAAGAATCGACGTGATGATGAGGGCGATGAGCGTCCCGGTCGCGAGGATCCGGGTCACTTGTTCCATCTGATTGTAGATAGACTGCATCGACGCCTCGATATAAATCATACCGGTCGTCGTCCCATCGACTTCTGATTTGACCGGAACGGCGACGACGCGCATGCGTTCGTTCGAGTCTTCATAGACGAGCGTCTCTTGCGCCCCGCTCGTCGCGAATGATTTTTGAATGAACGAGTTCGCCGTCCGTTGTCCGACGAGACTCTGGTTGTTCGGGTTCGACGTCGCCCGGACGACACTGTTCGTGTCGATAATCTGGACTTCGCGAATGTCGTCAGCTAGCGTCGTGCTCTCCGTAAACTCAGACAGCAGTTGATCCAGTACCTGGTTCAACTGCTGGTCCGAGGTCGAGTCACCACCGTTCGATGCGATTCCTTCACTGACGTTATAGCTCAGAAGGTTGGCTCGATCGACGAGCGACTGCGAGAAGTTGTTGATGTATTGTCGTTCGAGGGAGCGTACGAAGTACACTCCGATGACTTGCATCGCAACAAGAATGAGCAGCGCATAGATGACGACGAGCTTCCACTGGATAGATTTAAAGAAGTTCGTCCGTTTCATCGTTTAGTCTTCTTCCCCTGCTTTTAAATAGTACCCGACACCACGGCGCGTGATGATATACGTCGGCGTCGATGGATTGTCTTCGACTTTCTCACGCAACCGGCGGACTGTCACGTCGACCGTACGGACATCGCCGAAGTAGTCATAGCCCCACACCGTCTGGAGCAAATGCTCCCGCGTCATGACTTGCCCGATGTTTTGGGCGAGGTAATGGATGAGCTCGAACTCACGGTGTGTCAATTCGATTTTCTCTTCCCGTTTCGTGACCATGTACGAATCCGGATGAATCGTCAAATCACCGATCACGATATCGTTGTCATTGGCACCTTTCGTCTCTGGGGCCGGAGCCGTTGCGTGACGGCGCATGTTCGCCTTGACGCGGGCCAAAAGCTCGCGTGAGCTGAACGGCTTTGTGACGTAATCGTCGGCACCGAGCTCAAGTCCGAGCACTTTATCGATCTCAGAGTCTTTCGCCGTCAACATGATGATTGGCATGTCGTACTTCTTACGGACTTCACGGCACACTTCCATGCCGTCTTTAAGCGGCAGCATGATGTCGAGCAAAATCAAATCCGGTTTGACTTCTTCGACTTTCACGAGCGCCTCTTCCCCGTCATATGCGACGTGGACTTGGTATCCTTCTTTTTCAAGCTTAAACTTCAATATATCTGCAATTGGTTGTTCGTCATCTACCACTAAAATCGTACGATCCATTCAGTGAGTCCTCCTCTTATCGTTAAACGTACATGTCTACATTGTAACTCTTTTTCTATAGGTTAGAAAGCGTGGTCCATTTCCGTGGAAATGAAAAGAGAGCCACGAGGGCTCTCTGTCTTATGCTTCGTAAATGTCACGCAAAATGACCGTCTGCTCACGTGCCGGTCCGACCGAGAACGTCAACAATTCGATACCCGTCAACGCTTCGATGCGCTTGACGTAGTTCTGTGCGTTCACCGGCAAGTCTTCGAACTTGCGGATGCCTGTGATGTCTTCTGTCCAGCCTGGGAGCTCTTCGAACACCGGCTTGCACTGTTCGAGCACGCGGAAGTTCGGTGGGTACTCGTCGAGGAGCTTGCCTTCGAACTCATAAGCCGTACAAATCTTGAGCGTCTCAAGACCTGTCAACACGTCAATCGAGTTGAGGCAAAGGTCTGTGATTCCGCTGACGCGGCGCGAGTGGCGGACGACAACCGAGTCGAACCAACCGACGCGACGCGGACGTCCTGTCGTCGTACCGTACTCTTTTCCGACTTCACGGATCGTGTGACCGATCTCATCGTCAAGCTGGGTCGGGAACGGGCCGTCTCCGACGCGTGACGTGTACGCCTTACAGACGCCGACGACGTGATGGATCTTCGATGGACCGATACCGGCACCGCTCGATACGCCGCCTGAAGCCGCGTTCGATGATGTGACGAACGGGTACGTTCCGTGGTCGATGTCTAGCAATACACCTTGTGCGCCTTCGAAGAGCACTTTCTGTTCTTCGTCGAGCGCGTTGTTCAACACGACCGATGTATCACATACGTACTTGGCAAACTGTTGGCCGTACGCATAGTATTCTTCGAAGATGTCATCGAATTCGATCGCATCGACTTCGTACATCTTCACGAACATGCGGTTTTTAATCGCGAGGACCGTCTTGAGCTTCTCGGCGAACACTTCTTTGTCGAGCAAGTCGGCGATGCGAATCCCGATGCGCGCCGCTTTGTCCATGTAGCAAGGACCGATTCCTTTGAGTGTCGTCCCGACTTTGGCGTCGCCTTTCGCGTCCTCTTCGAGCTTGTCCTGCAACTGGTGATACGGCAAGATGACGTGGGCCCGGTTCGAGATGCGGAGGTTATCCGTGCTCACACCGCGCTCGTGCAAATACGCGAGCTCCGTGACGAGCGATTTCGGATTGACGACCATCCCGTTCCCGATGACACATGTTTTGTCCGAGTAGAAGATCCCCGATGGAATCAAGTGAAGTTTATACTTCGTATCGTTGAAGACGATCGTATGACCAGCGTTGTCTCCCCCTTGATAACGCGCGACGACCTCGGCCTGCTTCGATAAGAAGTCCGTGATTTTTCCTTTACCTTCATCGCCCCACTGCGTTCCCACTACGACTACTGATGACATAATGAATCCTCCTTGTAGATAAACGTTCTATTCAAACCATCCGTAAGTGTACACTTGCTCTTGTTGAAAGTCAACCTAATACCGAACGATATTTTTAAGTTGTAACCTTTCGTTCGTTATTGACGTGTCATTTCTCGTTCGATGATGGAATTCTTTAAATTCAAGATACGTTTAGGTCTAAAGACCGACCAAAAAAGACGACGTCATGAGACGTCGCCTTTGGCAGAATCATTCGTCCTACATCGGCGGCGCAAAGGCTTGCGTCTCCATGTTGACGAATTTATTGTATTCTTTTCGGAATGAGAGTTTGACCGTCCCCGTCGGACCGTTACGCTGCTTGGCGATGATGATCTCGATCGTGTTGGCGTCTTCACTCTCTTTATCGTAATAGTCATCCCGGTACAAGAACGCGACGATATCGGCATCTTGCTCAATCGCCCCGGATTCCCGGATATCCGACATCATCGGCCGCTTGTCTTGACGGCTCTCAACACCACGTGAGAGCTGTGACAAGGCGATGACCGGCACTTGAAGCTCACGCGCGATCGCTTTGAGCGTACGCGAGATTTCCGAGACTTCTTGCTGCCGGTTCTCGCCCGGCTTGCCGTTCCCGACGATGAGCTGCAAGTAGTCAATCATGATCATGCCGAGGCCGTGCTCTTGTTTCAAGCGGCGGCACTTGGCCCGAATCTCGTTGACGCGAAGACCCGGCGTATCATCGATATAGATCCCGGCTTGTGACAGTGATGACATGGCGAGCGAGAGCCGTCCCCAGTCCTCGGCCTCGAGCCGTCCCGTCCGTAGACGCTGGGCATCGATATTGCCTTCCGCACAGAGCATCCGCATGACGAGCTGTTCGGCACCCATCTCCAAACTGAAGATGGCGACGTTCTCGCCGGTACGGACGGCGACGTTTTGCGAGATATTCAGCGCAAACGCGGTTTTACCAACCGAAGGACGGGCTGCGACGATGATGAGGTCGTTGCGTTGGAAACCGGCCGTCATCTTGTCGAGATCGCTGAACCCGGTCGCGATACCGGTGATTTCGCCACTCGATTGGTGCAGTTTTTCAATCGTCGAGTAGGCGTCCGATAAGACGGAGCCGATTGGATGGAAGCTTGACTGCCCTTTTCGTTGCGAGACCTTTAAAATGTTCCGCTCGGCGTCTGACAGGACGGCATCGACCTCGTCTTGGCGTTCATAGCCGTCCGAGACGATATTCGTCGCAGTCCGAATCAAGCGGCGGAGTGCCGCCTTTTGATCGACGACGTTCAAATAATACCCGATGTTCCCGATGGCTGGAACCGCCTCGGCGATTTCCGCCAAATAGTTCAATCCACCGATCTCATCGAGAATACCTTGGGCTTGAAGCTCCGAACTGAGCGTGACCAAATCGACGAGTTCGCCCCGGTCATTGATTTTCAGCATCGCCTCAAAGATCCGTTGATGGCTGACACGATAAAAGTCGTCCGGGTCGACCCGTTCCGAGGCCGTGATCAGCCGATCGGAATCGAGAATGACGGCCCCGAGGACAGCTTGTTCCGCTTCGACGCTATGTGGCGGGGTATTGACTTGAATCGCATCACTCATACGTGTCTACCTCACCTTCACGCTTCTTGAACATGAACGTTTAACATAGCCGTGACGTCGTGGTGCAACTTCACCGGCACTTTCGTAAACCCGAGCGCTTTGATTGGGTGTTCGAGCTCGATTTTACGCTTGTCGATCTTGTAGCCCATCCCTTTCAACGCTTCACCGATTTGTTTG
Source organism: Exiguobacterium sp. E4787 (assembly GCF_018618375.1). Taxonomy (NCBI): domain Bacteria; kingdom Bacillati; phylum Bacillota; class Bacilli; order Caryophanales; genus Exiguobacterium; species Exiguobacterium sp. E4787. The sequence goes on from NZ_JACSLY010000014.1 coordinate 43,573, forward strand.
CTCGTGACCGATCCGAAGACGCGACCGCCCTCACCTGACTTCGTCTTGACGACGATCGTCTCTTTTTCAAGCTTGTCCTTCAACTGCTGGGCTTGTTTCAATTCTGCTTCAGCCGCTTCTTCGGCGCGTCGCTCTTTTGCGGCGAACGCCTTCAAGTTACCCGGTGTCGCTTCGACCGCCAAGTTCTTTTTAAAGAGTACGTTCTTCGCGTAAGCGTCCGCGACGTCTTTGACGTCACCAGCTTTACCTTGACCTTTAACATCTACTTTTAAAATGACTTTCATTCAGAATCCTCTCCCTCTGTTTCATCTGTCATATAATGATCAATCGCTTCTTGTAATAACGTTTTCGCCTGTTCCCGGCTCACGTTCAATTGTGTCGCCGCATTCGTCAAATGACCGCCCCCGTCCAGCATCTCCATGATGACTTGGACGTTGACATCACCGAGCGAACGGGCACTAATGCCGGTTCGGCCGTCGAGTAAGACGGCGATGACGAACGATGCTTTGACGCCCTCCATATTAAGGAGCTGGTCAGCGGCTTGGGCGATCAACACTTGATGGTGCACTTCATCGTCCGAGGCGACGGCGATCGCCATGCCGTCGGAATAGATGTCCGTGTTTTCGAGAATATGAGACTGTTCGATATACGAATCGAGGTCTTGCCGCATGAAGTGCTGGACGAGCACGGTGTCTGCCCCTTGAATCCGAAGGAAGGAAGCGGCATCGAACGTCCGCGACCCGGTCCGCAAGGTGAATCCTTTCGTGTCGACCACCATACCTGCGAGGAGCGACGTCGCTTCTAAAATCGATAGCTTGCGCGTACCGGCCTGATACTCGATCAACTCCGTTACGAGTTCGCACGTCGAGGATGCGTACGGCTCCATATAGACGAGGACCGGATCTTCAATGAACTCTTCACCACGGCGATGGTGGTCGATGACGACGACCCGTTCCGCGCGGTCTAGAATATCCCGCGAGATGACGAGCGACGGCCGGTGCGTATCGACGACGACGAGGAGCGTCTGTTCGTCGATGAGGGGTTGAGCCTCGAACTCGGTCAAAAAACGGCTATACAGCTCTTCGTCGTTTTCGACTTCATTGACGAGACGTTGGATCCCAACGCTCGTCTCGCCGGCCGGGATGACGACGTACGCCTCACGTCCGACAAATTCAGCCAGTTTCATGATGCCGATGGATGCTCCAAGCGAGTCCATATCCGGGTTTTTATGCCCCATGATCAGGACACGGCTCGACTCGCGAATCAAATCACGCATCGAGTTCGAGATGACGCGGGCGCGAACCCGGGTCCGTTTCTCGGTCGGGTTCGTCTTGCCGCCGAAAAAGCGGACTTTCCCGTTATGACGTTTGACGACGACTTGATCCCCGCCGCGTCCGAGCCCTAAATCAAGGCTCGATTGCGACAAGTTCCCCAGTTCCGTCAGCGTCGTCTCCCCACAACCGATCCCGATGGAGAGTGTGAGCGGAATTTTATGCTCTTTCGTCGCCTCACGGACCTCATCGAGAATCGAGAATCGATTGTTCTCAAGTTCGGAGAGCGTCCGTTCGTTCATCACGAGAAAGAAACGATCGGCTGCCGTTCGACGCATATAGATGTGGTATTTTTGAGCCCATTGGTTCAAGAGGACGGTCACGCGTCGATTGATTTCACTCCGGACCTGTTCATCCACAGCGGTTGACATCTCGTCATAGTTGTCTAAGTATAAGACGCCGATCACCGTCTGCGTTTCCGAGTATTTTTGTTCAATCTCTGCCTCATCCGTCATGTCGAACAAGTAAAGGGTCTGATATTCCTTATTGTAGAGTACCCGATAAACGCGGTCTCCGACTTCGATGGTCGCCTCGTCCTCTTCTTCCTCAATCAACTCGGTGAACGCCGAGTGAATCGAATCGATCGAGATCCCGAGTTCCATCTCGAGCTCAAAGATGAGTCGAGACTGTTCATTGAACCAGCTGATGCGACGAGTTTCGTCAAAGACGAGAATCCCAATCGGCATGCCGGTGAGCGCTTCTTTCCCGACGTCTTCGATTCGATGCGACAAAGAATGGACGTATTGTTCCCACGCCTTGCGTTCTCGTCGAATCGTCACTTGCTGATAGATGAAAAAAATCAGCGTGCCCACGAACAGGGTGATTGCCGCCACAATGCTGTAGAACGCCAATCCTAACGCGACAAGCAGTCCAATCACATATGGAACGGCGTGACGCGCGTACTGGTTCTTCACTGATGTTATTGCTTCACCACTGTACATGTGTGCCTCCTAAAATGAGTGGTGTTCCACCCATGATATCTAAATGGTTTCTGCTCTATCATACCATATCCGTCCGTTTCACTTACACTCCTACATCGGCTCGGAAAACAAAAAACGACCTATCCCGAGGGATAAGCCGTGTGTCAAAAATTACTCTGCAACGTATGGAAGCAAAGCCATTTGACGTGAGCGCTTGATAGCGACAGTAAGTGGACGTTGGTATTTCGCTGAAGTACCAGTCACACGACGTGGAAGAATTTTACCACGCTCCGAAACGAAGCGTTTGAGCAATTCTACGTCTTTATAATCGATATGAGTGATGTTGTTCGACGTAAAGAAACATACTTTACGACGACGACGACCTCCTGGACGACGTGCCATGTGAAGACCTCCTTTTTAGTTTAGTTTCGAATCGACGCGATCAAAATGGTAGATCGTCATCCGATAAGTCGATTTTTCCGCCACCCGAGAACGGGTCAGCTTCAAAACCTTTGTTTGAGTTCGAGGACTGAGATGAAGTCGAAGAAGCGGCTGCGCCCCATCCTGATCCACTTGACTCACCACCACCGAAGACATCTCCAGCCGGTGCTGTATCACGTTGCGTTGAAGCACCGCGTGGTTCAAGGAAGCGTACGCTATCGGCTACGACTTCTGCCCGGTAACGACGTTGGCCATCTTGACCTTCGTAACTACTGATTTGAAGGCGACCGTCTACGCCGGCCATGCTGCCTTTTTTCAAATATTGTGCTACGTTCTCTGCTTGTTTGCGCCAAACGACACAATCAATAAAGTCCGCCTCGCGCTTCCCATCTTGTCCAGTGAATGGACGATCGCAAGCGAGAGTGAAGCGAGTTACGGCAATCCCGCTCTGCGTATAACGCATTTCTGGATCGCGTGTCAATCGACCAACTAACACAACTCGGTTAATCATCTCAAAGCTCCCCTTTCGCAATATGAAGCGTTAAGAATTAACGCTCGTCTTTAGTTGTCATTTGACGGACAACGTCATCAGAGATCTTCATGAGACGCTCTGTTTCTTGAATCGCTTTAGGCTCAGCAGTGATGTTGAGAAGAACGTAGTGTCCTTCGCGCATCTTGTTGATTTCGTAAGCGAGACGACGTTTACCCATGTCTGTTGTTTTATCAACAGTACCACCGTTTTCAGTGATGACGTTGTTGAAGCGTTCGATTAAAGCTTTCTTAGCTTCCTCATCAACTGATGGACGGATAATGTAAAGAAGTTCGTATTTACGCATTATCTTTCACCTCCTCTTGGACTAACGGCTCCTACCGGTTGTAGGAGCAAGGAGCAAACAAATGTTTTACTCACGTCATAATATACTATCAAACTTCTGTTCGTTTTACAATACGTTTCCGTAAAATGGCTTAAACGTTGAAACGGAACGTGACGACGTCGCCATCTTGGAAGACATATTCTTTTCCTTCTGAGCGAAGTTTCCCTTGTTCTTTGACCGTTGTCATATTGCCGGCAGCTGACAAGTCTTCATACGAGACGACTTCTGCCCGGATGAATCCACGCTCGAAGTCCGAGTGGATGACGCCCGCACATTGTGGGGCCTTCATGCCTTGCTTAAACGTCCAGGCGCGTACTTCTTTCTCACCGGCCGTGAAGTAAGTCGCGAGACCGAGCGTCGAGTAAGCGGCACGAATCAATTGATCGAGACCTGACTCTTCGATTCCGAGGTCTTGCAAGAACTCAAGGCGTTCTTCTGGTTCGAGCTCTGAGATTTCTTCTTCGATACGGGCACAGATGACGATTACTTTCGCCTCTTCTGTCGCCGCGTGTTCACGGACGGCTTGGACGTATGGGTTTTGGTCGGCATCCGCTACTTCGTCTTCACTGACGTTCGCGACGTAAAGCATCGGCTTCATCGTGAGCAATTGGAAGTGTTTGACGATGGCGAGTTGATCATCCGTCAATTCAGCGACGCGCGCCGGGCGCTCCGATTCAAGGACGGCTTGAACGATTTCAAGCGCCTCGAGTTCTTGAGGGGCACCCTTATCTTTCGACTTGACCATTTTTTGGACACGCGTGATGCGTTTCTCGACCAACTCGAGGTCGGCCAAAATCAATTCGAGGTTGATGGTCGTGATGTCATCAATCGGTGAGACTTTTCCTGCCACGTGCGTGATGTTGTCGTCTTCAAAGCAACGGACAACTTGGCAAATCGCGTCGACTTCACGGATGTTGGCGAGGAATTTGTTTCCGAGCCCTTCTCCTTTTGACGCACCTTTCACGATTCCGGCGATATCTGTAAACTCAAATGCGGTCGGTACAGTCTTCTTTGGTTTGACGAGTTCTGTCAACCGATCGAGACGCGCGTCCGGTACTTCGACGACCCCTACGTTCGGGTCGATAGTCGCGAACGGATAGTTGGCTGCTTCTACACCGGCTTGCGTGATGGCGTTAAATAATGTCGATTTCCCAACGTTCGGTAATCCGACGATTCCTGCTGTTAATCCCACTTGTATGTCCTCCTCATCCGGCTTTCCCGGGAAATGTTGATCCGTCTGTGGAGTGGGTACGTTCAGTACACCACACCGTCACATCCTTCACAATTATAGTTAGTCCTCGATTAAACCGCAACTCACGGTTGTAACATAGAGAAAAACGCCACTTATTCAGCGGCGTTCTCTTGTTTAAGCACTTTTTTCAATCGCTTATCAAAGTCGCGACGCGGCATGAGCACGCTCGCCCCGCATCCTTGACACTTGATGCGAATATCCATTCCGACCCGAGTCACCTGCCAGCGGTTCGTCTGACACGCATGCGGTTTCTTCATTTCTACAAAATCGTTCAATTCATACGATTTAGCCTGCATTTTCCGGCGCTCCTTTAGTCGTTGTGGTTGGCGGCATCATGACAGTACGCGGATACGGGATTTCGATTCCGCGCTCATCTAGTCCGGCTTTCAACTCTTTATGCAAAATCCGACCGGCCGCGAAGTGTTGTGTCGGTGGAACTTCGGCCATGAGACGATAGACGACTTCCGACGGTCCGAGCGACTGGACCCCGGCGAGCGTAATTGGTTCGATGAACAAGTCGTGATACTTCTCCTCAACCGTATGGGCGATTTCTTTCAACGCCTTCTCAACTTTAGCCATGTCTTCTTCATACGCGACACCGATATCGACGACTGCGACGCTGTTCTCGAGTGAGTAGTTCGTCACTTGCATGATTTGTCCGTTCGGGATGATCGTCACTTGTCCGTTCAACCCTTTCAACTTCGTCGTCCGAATCCCGACTTCGATGACGGTGCCGTCGACTTGTTGATTTAAATTGACGTAATCCCCGTTCTTATACTGGTTCTCAAAGATGATGAACGCACCTGTGATGACGTCCTTCACCAAGTTTTGCGCACCGAACGAGATGGCCAGACCGGCGACCCCGGCCGATGCAATTAAACCGGCGATATTGACGCCAAACTGCCCGAGCACCGTCAAAATCATGATCAGGCCGAGCACATAGCGAATCGTGTTTTGGGCCAATTTTGATAACGTCTCATTTTGCCGTTGCGTCACAATATCGTGCTCTTTAATTTTACGCAGTGCGAACACGCGTTGGACCATCGACGTCAAAATGCGTGACGCCACATAAAGTGCCAAGATGATGAGTGCGACACCGGTCAATTTGATACCGAGACCGATCCACATCTCCGTGTCTTGGAAATAGGCGACGAACCGATTGACACTATCCATCGTTTCGTCGGCTACCGTGCTTAAGTTTGTATCTGTATTTTGTGAAGCCATGTTGTCACCTCTAGCGTTATAGATTCTAACCCATCAAACCATAATTAACGACTTTTCTCAAACCCTACATCCGGACGTTATAAGTTTCGGTGTTCCGGGAATGGGATAATACGGTTTCATTCCGCAATTGCAACTAGACGCAGGCAGCTTAGAAGAGAGGATGAGATTCATGCCGTTTCGCCTAAAACCTCATAAACCATACTCTTTCTTCATCGAACATACCGAACGGAGTGGATCCAAGCTCTTTGCCGATCAACTGCATGATCAGTTGGCAAAGGAGACGCATCGTCCGATCGTCCTCGTTTGTATCGGCTCCGACCGTTCCACCGGTGACTCGCTCGGACCGCTCGTCGGCACGTTCCTTGAGGAGCGCTTTGTCCGCAATATCCATGTGTACGGCACGTTGACAAAACCGGTCCATGCGCTGAACCTTGTCGAGACGCTCCATGAGATTCAGACACGGTTCCATCGCCCCCTCATCATCGCCATCGACGCTTGCCTCGGTCGCTTGTCGAGTGTCGGTTATATCTTCTTCTCAGAAGGACCGCTCGCCCCAGGTGCCGGTGTTCAAAAAGAACTCCCTTCGGTCGGCGAATACAACATCAAAGCGGTCGTCAACGTAAGTGGCTTCATGGAAATGATGATTTTGCAAAACACGCGCCTCCACCTCGTCTATGAGCTGGCCCGTTTCATCACCGACGGGTTCGTCGAGTTCGACTCACGCATCGGGCGGCTTCATCAAGAAGAGGCGGCCATCACCCGACTTCGTCAGTCTCGTGACGAATCGAAATCTTGAGGCGATAACAACGTCAATAGATGTTCCAAATCGTCTTGCGAGAAATACTTCAGCTCGAGGACGCCCCCTTTTCGACGCGGGCGAATCGATACATCCATTTGAAGACGTTCCGCTAGCACCGCCTCGACGGCTTCCACGTCGGCGTCCGAGCGTTTGAGCGTCTTTTTTTCAATGCGCTCTTTTTGTAAATAGCGCTCGAGTCGGCGGACCGTCCATTGCTCGGCGATGACGCGACGGGCGATTTGTTCCATCGCCTGCACTGATTTCATGCCCGTAATCGCCCGGGCGTGGCCCATGGTCAGCTCGCCGACCATGACCGCATGCTGGACCGCGCTCGGCAACCGGAGCAGTCTCAGGCTGTTCGTCACGTGGCTCCGACTCTTACCGACGCGTTCGGCGAGCTGTTGCTGGGTCAATCCGAGCGTCTGCATCAACTGTTCGTAGGCGAGCGCTTCTTCAATCGCGTTCAAGTCGGCACGTTGAATGTTCTCAATCAAGGCGAGTTCCATGACGCGATCCGAGTCGGCCGTGACAATCAATGCCGGGATATCCGTCTTGCCGGCCAATTGCGCGGCTTGGAACCGGCGCTCTCCGGCGATGATTTCATAAAACCCGCTCGCTTTGCGGACGACGATCGGTTGTAACACGCCGTAACGCTCAATCGACTGTCGGAGTTCGTCTAGCTTTTCTGGTTCGAACTGCTTGCGGGGCTGGTTCGGGTTGGGACGAATGTGTTTAATCGGTAACCGTTCCATCATGATTCCTCCATTCCTGCTGACTGATAGCTATAAAAAAAGCACAGGCTCACTTTTGTGGCCGTGCTTTCGGGATTCGAATCCGAATTTCAACAAATTCGTCTTCTTCGACTTCCTCGGTCTGGACTTCAATCCCGGACTTCCCGATCAAACTGACCGAGTCCCGGATTGTATTGAGGGCGATTCGCGTATCTCTGGCGAAACTTTTCGTCCGACGGCGCTGCTTTTTCGGTTTCCGCTTCTCTTCTTCAATCGGTGTCGTCAAGAAGGCGACGCGTTCTTCCGTCTCTTTGACGTTAAAGTCCTGTTCTAAAATCTCCATGAGCACTTGGAGCTGCAGACCTTCCTCTTTTAGCGGCAAGAGCGCCCGAGCGTGACGTTCATTGATTTGGCGGTCACGCAAACATTGCTTGACGTCGTTCGGCAATTTCAACAGGCGTAGTTTATTGGCAATCGTCGACTGGCTCTTCCCGAGACTCTTCGCGAGCGCGTCTTGCGTCAGACCTTTCATGGCGAGTAGACGGCCGTATGCCTCCGCTTCCTCAATCGGACTGAGCTGTTCCCGCTGCAAATTCTCAATCAAGGCTAAAGCGGCAGTCGTATCGTCATCCATGTCCCGAACGATGGCCGGAATGACAGACCATCCAAGCGATTTGACAGCGCGGAAGCGGCGTTCCCCTGCGATAATCTCGTAGCGCCCCTCTTCTGCTTTCCGAACGACGATCGGTTGCAAGAGACCATGCTCGTCAATCGTAACGGCCAATTCTTCAATTTTAGCCGGCTCGAATACTTTACGCGGTTGATAACGGTTCGGGAGAAGCAACGATAACGCGATTTCTTGAACCGCATCATTCGGTTTGACCTCTGCGATTTCTGTAACCGCCACTTCTGGACGACTTCCGAACAGTTTAGCAAATGTTTTCTTCAACGTCGGCACCCCTCTATGTAAAAAATAAGCAGATTCCACTACCGGAATCTGCTTTTAGTTTCACGTGAAACACGATTACTCAGATTAGCGGCTCTTTCGCCGGGGTACCCGCTTTACGTGGATATTTCCCAGGCGTTTTTCGTAATTTATCTACAATTACGATATTACGCTCACTCATCTCTCCTGGCAATAGGAACTGGTGTGTCGTTTTTACTTTCCCACCGAGCACGGCCAAGGCGTTTTTCGCGTCGACCAGCTCGTCGGAAACTTTCGCCGCTTTGAGCGCTACGAACGTTCCGCCGACTTTTGCGAGCGGTAAACAGTACTCGGCGAGCACCGTCATCCGGGCAACCGCACGGGCGGTTACGACATCAAATTGCTCACGAAATTTTTTATTTTTTCCAAACTCTTCGGCGCGTCCATGATGGAACGCGACACCTTCTAACCCGAGCGCGAGCGCGAGTTCGTTCAAGAACGTGATTCGCTTGTTAAGCGAGTCGATAATCGTCACGTGAAGGTGCGGGAATAGAATTTTGAGCGGCAAACTCGGGAATCCAGCCCCGGCACCAACGTCACATACGGTTTCGACGTTTGTGAAATCGAAATGGAACGACGCGCTGAGCGAATCATAGAAATGCTTCAAATACACTTCTTCCTTGTCCGTGATCGCCGTCAAATTCATTTTTTCATTCCACTCGACGAGCATCTCGAAATAGCGTTCAAATTGAGCGAGTTGCTTCTCGCTCAATTCAAATCCTTCTGCCTGCAACGCCTCAATAAATTGGGATTGGTTCATCGTTTCACTCCACTGTCGCGTATTGTCCTTGCTCGATATAGACAAGAAGGATCGAGACGTCCGCCGGGTTTACCCCGGAAATACGTGACGCTTGTCCAATCGAGAGCGGACGAACTTGTTTTAGTTTTTGTTTCGCTTCCGTCGCAAGACCACCGATTGCATCGTAATCGAGTTTCTCTGGAATCCGTTTTTCTTCCATCCGACGCATCTTCTCGACTTGCTCGAGCTGCTTCGAGATGTAGCCTTCGTATTTCACTTGAATCTCGACTTGCTCCGCCACTTCGAACGGCACTTCGATCGGAGCCGGTGCAATGCGCATGAGCGTCGCATACGTCACTTCAGGACGCTTCAAGAGGATGTTGGCATGCGTCGCTTCTTTGAGCGGATTCGCACCGACTTCTTCGAGCACATCGTTCACGTCAGCGGACGGTTTGATGACGAGTCCGTTGAGACGCTTCACTTCTGCCGCGATCGCGACTCGTTTATCTTCAAGGTGGGCATGACGCTCTGGTGACAATAAACCGACCTCGTGACCGATGTCGCTCAAACGAAGGTCCGCATTGTCGTGACGCAAAAGCAACCGATATTCGGCACGTGATGTGAGCAAACGATAAGGCTCGTTCGTCCCTTTCGTCACAAGGTCGTCAATCAAGACACCGATATACGCCTGTGAGCGGTCCAAGATGACCGGCTCTTTGCCGAGCACTTGGCATGCGGCGTTGATTCCGGCCATGATGCCTTGTCCGGCCGCTTCTTCATAGCCGCTCGTCCCATTGATTTGACCTGCCGTGAACAATCCGCCAACCGTCTTCGTCTCGAGTGTCGGCCAAAGTTGCGTCGGTACGACTGCATCGTACTCAATCGCGTATCCAGGGCGCATCATCTCTGAGTTCTCAAGCCCCGGAATCGTCCGGAGCATTTGATGCTGAACGTCTTCCGGCATACTCGTCGAGAAGCCTTGCACGTAAATTTCTTCCGTGTCGCGACCTTCTGGCTCGAGGAAGATTTGGTGACGCGGTTTATCGTTGAACCGGACGACTTTATCTTCAATCGATGGGCAGTAACGCGGGCCCGTCCCTTTGATGGCACCTGAGTACATCGGCGAACGATGCAAGTTCTCATCAATCAATTGGTGTGTCCGCTCGCTCGTGTAGGTGAGCCAGCACGGGATTTGCTCAATCGGGTCAAGGTCTTTCGATGTGTAGGAGAAGAGCGACGGATTGTCGTCCCCTGGTTGAATCTCCGTCTTCGAGTAATCGATCGTCTTGCCGTCGATGCGTGGCGGTGTCCCCGTTTTGAAACGAACGAGTTCGAGCCCGAGCTCTTCTAAATGCTTCGACAATTCGACCGAAGGCATCTGGTTGTTCGGACCGCTCTCATACGACAATTCGCCGATGATAATTTGACCGCGCATAAACGTACCGGTCGTGACGATGACCGCTTTCGAGCGGTACTCCGAACCAGTATTCGTGACGACGCCGGCGACTTTTCCGTCTTCGATGAGAAGTCGTTCGACGAGCGCTTGACGAAGCAATAGGTTCGGTTCGTCTTCAAGCACTTTCTTCATATGATTTTGGTATTGGAATTTGTCCGCTTGCGCCCGTAATGCGCGCACTGCTGGACCTTTTGATGTGTTGAGCATCTTCATTTGAATGTACGTCGCATCAATCGCCTTCGCCATTTCGCCGCCAAGGGCATCGATTTCGCGAACGACAATCCCTTTCGCGGGACCACCGATCGATGGGTTGCAGTACATGAATCCGACCATATCCGGATTCATCGTGAGCATCGCCGTTTTCGCGCCCATGCGCGCCGAAGCCAGTGCGGCCTCGATTCCCGCATGACCGGCTCCGATGACGATGACATCAAACTCGCCTGCCGTGTAAGCCATAGTTGTTCCTCCTTATTATTTCCCAAGACAAAACTGTGAAAAGAGTTGATCAATCAAACTTTCTTGAACGGTGTCCCCGTTGATTTCGCCGAGCGTATCCCACGCCCGCCGTAAATCGATTTGGACCATATCAATCGGCAAATTCATGGCGGCGCTTCCGAGCGCCTCATCGATTTGTTCGATCGTCCGTTTGATGAGCTGAATGTGTCGTGCGTTCGAGATATATGTCATATCCTGTGATTCGACGCCTTTAGCGAAGAACAAGTTCGAGATCGCCTTTTCCAATGCGTCGATTCCCTCTTCTAATAAGAGAGACGTCGCCACGATCGGGCGACCTGCCGCTAGTTTCTCCAGCTTAGAAGAATCCATACTTTGTGGCAAGTCCGTCTTATTGATGATGATGATCGCATTCATACCAGCAATCGCCTCAAATAAGGCCTCATCCTCGACAGTCAGACCTTCATGCCCGTTCAAGACGAGCAAAATCAAGTCAGCGCCCGCGAGCGCCTTGCGCGATTTCTCGACACCAATCCGCTCTACGATATCTTCCGTCTCCCGAATCCCTGCCGTATCAATCAATTTGAGCGGAACGCCTTTGACGTTCACATACTCTTCAATCGTATCGCGCGTCGTTCCGGCGATTTCCGTGACGATCGCTTTCGTCTCTTGTACGAGCGTGTTCATGAGCGAAGATTTGCCGACGTTCGGCCGACCGATAATCGCTGTCGCGAGCCCCTCTCGTAAAATTTTTCCTTGTCGCGCCGTCTCAAGCAACTGCTCGAGCACGCGTTTCACTTCGCCCGCCTTGTCTTCGACAATGGCCTGGGTCATCTCTTCGGCGTCGTATTCCGGATAGTCGATATTGACCTCGACCGCCGCAATCGTCTCAAGCAACAGTTGACGCAACTCGCGGACGAGCCGTGACAAACGTCCTTCCATCTGAGACATGGCAACGTTCATGGCCCGATCCGTTTTGGCACGAATCAAATCCATGACGGCCTCGGCTTGCGACAAATCGATTCGTCCATTCAAAAAGGCGCGTTTCGTGAACTCGCCCGGTTCTGCCAAGCGGATGTCCGGTTGTTCAAGAATCAGTTCGAGGACACGATTGACCGCGACGATTCCTCCGTGGCAATTGATTTCGACGACGTCTTCTCGCGTGAACGTCTTCGGTGCGCGCATGATGCTCACCATGACTTCATCGACGACCTCGTCCGTGCCAGGACGTTTCAATTTTCCGTAATGGATCGTATGTGACTCCACTTTCGTCAAATCTTTTCCCGAAAAAACACGGCCCACCGTCTCGACGGCGCGGTCACCGGACAAGCGGACGATTCCGATTGCCCCTTCACCCATCGGCGTCGAAATCGCCGTAATCGTGTCAAACTCTAGCATCATCTTTCCCTCCCATACTTCTTACTACTTCCTCTATCTTATGCATAACGCACCTACTATACACGATATTTGTCTCGAACGAAAGCGTCCGACCTCTCGAGCCACGGTTGCATTTTAAGGAATTACTTTAGTACAATAAAGGAATATATTTCCATGGAGGACGTGATGAAATGCGACAGCAAGATGCCATCGCCACATTGACTAACAGCCTCATCTCCGATGGGGGCGTGCAGGCCATTTTCTTGAAAGGATCGTTCGGGCGTGATGAAGCGGACGAACATTCTGACGTCGACTTGTACGTCATGGTCGCCCCTGAAAACATGAACGAGTTCTTGGCGCGCCGCCGCGACCATCTGGCCACATATCGCCCGATTCTGCTCGAGGATGAAATCGATATCGTAGCCCCGCAACTGATTGTCGTCTATGATGATTTCTTGCATCTCGATTTCTTCACGGTGACAGCGGACACGTTGAACCATCAAGACACAATTACGGTGCTGTATGATCCGGAACACCGACTGCAACATCACTCGAGTTCGCTCACCTTGTCGAATGAAGACTTAAGCGGACACGTGTTTGATGCGATTTGGTTCTTTTTCCAATATACGAAAGCCCGTGACCGCGGCAACGATGTCTGGGCCGTCGAGATGCTTCGGCAAGGCATGAGTCATTTCGCCTATACACTCGCCGCTCACTACGAACCCGAACGGGCCGCACTCGGGTTGAAAGACGTGGCCGCCCGGCAGCGGATTGAAATCCGGACCTTTTATGAAGCGTTGACACCCGACCATCATGCGACAGCCGCTCGATGGTATATCTCCCGTCTCGAAGCCGAGCGTCCCTTCTTCGAGACGACCGTTGCGTTCGAAGTGATTCGTCCGTTTTTCGATCGGCTCGTCATCCGTGAAAAAAGCCGCTCCTAATGTGAGCGGCTTTCGTTTATGCTTGCTGGCGTCTCGAGGAACGGAGCGTGAAATAGAGCATCCATTCGATCACGCCGACGGCGATGAGAAAACCGCCGAACAATTGGAACAAGACGAGCAGGCTGTCAAACGGATTCGCCAACATGAGTAGGCCAATCCCAATCCACAATAGACTGCTCAGCATGAAGTACATCCACCGATTGGCGATGGTCCGGCGAAATCCGACGGCTTGAATCAACCGGATTATGCCACCAAACAAGAATAAGGCGCCGATAAAAATCGGGAGCAGACTTGCCAACGTTTCAGCGAAGAAAAAGACGATTAAAGCGATCAATAAATAGATGATTCCCATAAAGAAACCGGCTGGGAGTCCGTTTCGTTTGTGCCGCAACCCTTGAACGATGGCGACGAGACCGATGATGGCAAAGTAAGCCGCGACCAAATAGACGATCGCATCAAAAAAGATGCGTGGATACAAGATGATGAGTAACCCGATTACCACGTAAAGCGCCGCTTGAATGAACGTCGACCGTTCCAACCGTTTGATGAGCGTCTCCATATGAAAGACCCCCTTTCTGATTCGACGATTTCGACCACTGCTTTGTTTATTCCCGGATTTCGGGTTAATCTATCCCGAACGACAAAAAAGGCTGTGGATTGGTTATCCACAGCCTTAGAGTTTATTTACGTTTTTTCTTTTTTGCCTTTTTTTCTTCTTCTGCGAGTACGGCACGTTCTGCTTCTTTCGCCGCGATTTTCGCTTCAGCTTGAACTTTCATCTTCTCACGCATCGGGAGCATGATTGCCATCGTCACGATAATCGAGATGATGTAACCGACGACCCAGTACATCGAAAGGGCGGCTGGAAGCGTGATCGACATGACGAAGATCATCACTGGGAAGATGTAGAGCATCATTTTCAATTGTGGGTTTTGTTCTTGGCCCGCCATTGAGATTTTTTGCTGTGCATACGTCAAAATCGCTGCCAGAATCGGCAAGATGAACGTTGGATCTGGTGCCCCGAGGTCGAACCAGAGGAACTGTGCTTCAAAGATTTCAGGTGTCCGACGGATCGCATCATAGAACGCGAACAAAATCGGCATTTGGATCAAGATTGGCAAACAGCCCGCGAGCGGGTTGATTTGGTACTCTTGATACATTTTCATCATTTCTTCTTGCAGTTTACGTTGCGTCTCTTGGTCTTTCGAGCTGTACTTCTCACGCAGCTTGAGCATCTCTGGCTGCAAGACTTGCATCGCACCCATACTCTTCGTCTGCTTGATCATAAGCGGTAAAATCAAGAGGCGGACGATAATCGTCGCGACGATGATCGAGTAACCGTACTGCCACGTCCCACCAATTAAGTAAGCCGCTTCTTTCAACAACCATGCTAGTGGCCAAACAAAGTATTGCGACCAGAAGCCTTCCGTCTCAGCCGTAATCGGCTCTCCTTGGATCGTCGATGGGTCGACACAGCCAGCCATCAACATGATGACGCCGGTCATGACAGCCAACAATCCTAATTTTAGCTTTTTGCTCATAGTTCCCCCTACGCTTTCTTTATCGATTCTTTTGTTTCATCACACGTCTATCGGTCAATCCTAATTAGTTCGCGTTATATATGAAAGAACGAGCTCGGATTGTTATGATCGATCGACTTGTCTCTGCTTCCAAACTTTAGCCCGTTTGAATGCGTGTTTCAAGCTTTCCGTCACTTCATCTTGCGTAAGCGACGTCGCTGGTTTGCGCGCAATGATGACATAATTGTGCGGAGCCACGTTCGGTTCGAGCAAGCGAAGCGATTCACGCATCAATCGTTTCATCCGGTTCCGTTCCACGGCATTTCCCAGCTTTTTGCTGACCGAAAGTCCGACCCGGAAGTGCGCTTGATTCGCTTTTTGCGTGTAGACGACAAACTGACGATTGGCCACGGAGCGTCCTTCACGAAACACCGCTTGGAACTCTTCATTCTTTTGCAGGCGGTATTCTTTTTTCAAAATTCTCACTCCATCCTTCGCTTCAAAAATCGTCAACTAACATCATACCATATCCCATTCATTTCAACGAGAGTGAATCAGCTTTTTCCGTCCGTTTGTGTGAGTTCTGTGACGATATAAAAAAAGATTGCCCAAGGAGGATTCCTCGGGCAATCTCATGATCTGTATTAGACAGTCAAGGCTTTGCGGCCTTTACGACGGCGAGCTGCAAGAATGTTGCGGCCGTTTTTAGTCGCCATGCGTGCACGGAATCCGTGGACTTTCTTACGCTTACGGTTGTTAGGATTGAAAGTTGGTTTCATTGTTAAAGCACCTCCTCAAGGTTAACGCTCTATTAGCAAGTTATAGTTTCATTTAAGGCAGTCTTTAAGATTATATAAACTGTTGTCTAGATTGTCAATGAGTTTTCGCCAGGTTTTCAATTAGGATGAAATCCTTCGGAGAGGGAAGGGACGATCACCTCAGGATGGCATGATTTAGAAGAAACGGAAGCAATGAATCAAATAGAGAATTAACAATCCGCCAGTAACTTTTTTACAAATAGCTGTCTAAAGCCATTTTATCCACATATCCCGATAGTTATCCACACTTATATGTGAATAACTCCTCTTCTTTCAACAATTTTATGATTCCATTTTTTAATTTTTCATTTTCTTCTCTTGAAAAAATATTCTCCACAATTCCTTCTTCCTCTTTTGTGTATAACTTTTCTATCTCTATCTTACCTTACTTCTAATTATCCACAACATATCCACACCATACACAGCATGTGGATAACTACCTGTGGATTC
Source organism: Exiguobacterium sp. E4787 (assembly GCF_018618375.1). Classification (NCBI taxonomy): domain Bacteria; kingdom Bacillati; phylum Bacillota; class Bacilli; order Caryophanales; genus Exiguobacterium; species Exiguobacterium sp. E4787. The sequence continues at coordinate 59,888 of NZ_JACSLY010000014.1, forward strand.
TTTTTGCAGTCTGTGGATAAATATCAAAAACCGTTGCCACGTCTATTTTATTTTGATAAACTGAATGTGCACAAACTTGTGGATGAACTTTTAGCAATTCCAAGATATACACAGGCTGTGGATAACTGTTATCCCCAACACTAACACCATGTGGATAACTTTATCCACAGTTTTTGTTCTCTGGGGATAACCCTATTATCTACTATAGAATAGTGTATGTGTATATCGTGTGAATAAGTTTCGCCAACATGTGAGTAAAGGAGGTCTTTCATTGAAGAATGCTCGCGAGATTTGGAGAAATGTTTTATCTCTGATTGAGGAAGAGGAACGAACACCAAAAGCCAGCTTTGATATGTGGTTGAAATCAACAGAAGGAATTTCGTTGATGGGGACGACACTCGTCGTGTCCGCGCCAGCCAGTTTCATTGTGACTTGGCTTGAGCGTCAGTACTTGTCATTGTTACAAGATACAATTGAAGAAGTAACGAACAACAAGCTTGAGATTCATTTTATCGAGGAATCACAAGCACACAAGTATGCACCTGCGGATGGATCGAAAGAGACGATTGCTGCCACAGAAATGAAAGAACAGCCGCTTCCAGTACTACCAAAAGAGGAAGGGAACCTCGGACAGCTGAATGACAAGTACATTTTTGAGACGTTTGTCATCGGGTCGGGGAACCGATTTGCTCACGCTGCCTCGCTCGCTGTCGCAGAAGCACCGGCGCGCGCCTATAATCCGCTCTTCATTTATGGAGGAGTCGGGCTCGGCAAGACGCATTTGATGCATGCGATTGGTCATTACGTGAAAGGGCAGAAGCCTGGCGCACGAATCGCTTACGTATCATCTGAAAAGTTCACGAATGAGTTCATCAACTCGATTCGTGACAATAAGACAGAAGAATTCCGCAACCGCTATCGGAACATCGATGTCCTCTTGATTGATGACATTCAGTTCCTAGCCGGGAAAGAACAGACACAGGAAGAGTTTTTCCACACGTTCAATGCGCTTCATAACGATCAGAAACAGATTGTGATTTCGAGTGACCGACCTCCTAAAGAGATTCCGACGCTTGAAGATCGTCTTCGTTCGCGGTTCGAATGGGGTCTTATCACTGACATCACACCGCCTGACCTTGAAACGCGGATTGCCATCTTACGCAAGAAAGCGACGGCAGAAGGGCTTGATATTGCGAACGACGTCATGCTGTATATCGCCAATCAAATCGATACGAACATTCGTGAACTCGAAGGGGCGTTGACGCGCGTCGTGGCCTACGCCAAGCTCGTCGGTCGTCCGATTGACCCGGATGTCGCTGCTGAAGCGTTGCACAACATCATGCCGGTCCAAGAAGCGAAGAAAATTGTCATTCGGGACATTCAAGAAATCGTGGGCCGTCATTTTAATATTGAAGTTGAGGAACTGAAGGCGAAGAAACGAACGAAGACGCTCGCATTCCCACGTCAAATCGCGATGTATTTATCACGTGAGATGACGGAAAGCTCGCTTCCTAAAATCGGGGAAGAGTTCGGTGGACGCGATCACACGACAGTGATTCACGCTCATGAGAAAATTAGTACATTGCTCAAGCACGATCCGGAGATGCAAGAGACGATTCAGACGTTAAAGAAAGCATTGTCATAAACACTTCGATTTCGTTGTGGATATCCTGTGGATAAACCCACATAGTTATCCACAAGTTATTCACAGGCAGAATAGCTCAATACCAGTGGTTGAAGTGACTTATCCCCAGTATCCACAGCCCTTATTACTATTATGACTTAAATAATACTATTATTATTAACTATATGACTCAGTTCACTTAGGAGGAATTATCCACATGCATTTAACGATTCAGCGAGATGTATTCATGCAAGCCGTACAAGATGTATCAAAAGCTGTTGCTTCCCGAACGACGATTCCAATCCTCACAGGATTAAAGCTTGAAGCCCATGCCGATGGGTTGACGCTCACAGGTAGCGATACGGAAATTTCAATCGAACGCTTAATCCCGATTGAAGAAGGCGGAATCGAACTCATTCAAATTCAACGAGCAGGTAGCGTCGTGCTCAATGCACGTTTCCTCGGTGAAATCGTTAAAAAGTTGCCGACGAATGAAGTGACACTTGAAGTGTCTCCGAACTTCATGACACGAATCGAATCGGGACAGGCCGAGTTCCATTTGAACGGACTCGATCCAGATGAATACCCGCGCCTGCCTGAACTATCAAGCGAGCGTCGTTTCTACTTACCGGCCGATTTATTGAAGACGATTATCCGTCAAACGAGCTTCGCTGTTTCCGGACAAGAGACACGTCCTGTGTTGACAGGGGTCAACTTCTCTGCCGAAAAAGGATTCTTGACGTGTGTCGCCACGGATAGCCACCGTCTAGCACTTCGCCGGGCACGGTTTGAGACAGACAACGATTTGACGTTCCAAAATGTCGTCGTTCCGGGTCGCTCATTGAACGAACTCGCAAAATTGCTTGATCGGGAAGAGTTGCCAGTCGAAATCGTGTTGACGGACCAACAAATCTTGTTCCGCTTGAAAAACATCTCGTTCTTCTCACGTCTACTCGACGGGGCATACCCAGATACATCACGCTTGATTCCGGAAGAATACCGGACAGCGGTCCGCATGAACGCGAAGGACTTCCTCCAAGCTATCGATCGTGCGTCATTGCTTGCACGCGCTGATCGCAATAACGTCATCAAGTTTGTCGCTGAAGAAGCGACGACGGTCGAAGTCTCCTCTCATTCTCCAGAAGTCGGGAAAGTGTCAGAGCGCGTCAGCATCCTGTCGCTTGAAGGAGAAGAGTTAAAAATTTCATTCAACTCGAAATTTGTCATGGATGCGCTTCGTGCGCTTGATGCTTCAGAAATCGAAATCCAGTTCACGGGTTCGATGCGTCCGTTCATCTTGCGTCCGGTCGAGCAAGATAGCGTCCTACAGTTGATCTTGCCAGTCCGCACGTCTTAAGTCAGACTGAGCAGATTCGGGGATGATGAGGTGTTTCACCTTGTCATCCCCATTTTTGCCTTATTCGACGTTTTTCGATAAACTAATAAGTATGGCGATTTTTTGTACTAAGTATGAAAGAAAGGAAGTGACGACATGAAAAAAGTGTCGATTACAACCGAGTATGTAACGCTCGGACAATTTTTGAAGTTGGCTGATATCATTTCAAGCGGAGGCCAAGCGAAGTTCTTCTTAGAGGACATTCAAGTGAAAGTGAACGGTGAGATTGATCAACGTCGCGGACGCAAACTACGCGATGGGGACACGATTGAGGTCGAAGGTTTCGGAGACTTCCAAATCGAGGGTAACTAACGTGCATTTAAAGTCGATCCGATTGCAAAACTACCGCAACTACGAAACCCTCGAGCTAGATTTTTCAGAACAGACGAACGTTCTCATTGGTGAGAATGCCCAAGGGAAAACGAATCTGCTCGAATCGATTTACGTACTTGCGCTCGCAAAGTCACATCGGACGACGCAAGACCGTGAACTGATCGGCTGGGAGGCGGATGCAGCGATGGTCGAGGGACGGATTCATAAACGGACCGGGGAGACGGTCCAGTCGCTCACGTTTTCACCGAAAGGGAAGAAAGCGAAATTGAACCACCTCGAACAACGCCGCCTCAGCGATTATGTCGGCGCTTTTAACGTCGTGCTGTTCGCACCCGAAGACCTTGCCATCGTCAAAGGTAGCCCGCAAGGACGACGACGGTTTTTAGATATGGAAATCGGGCAAGTGAGTCCTGTCTATTTACATGAATTGAATCAGTATTTGAAGACACTGAAGCAACGGAACGCCTTGTTGAAGCAACTGTCCATCAAAGGCGGGGATGAGACGCTACTAGAGGTGCTCACCGATCAAATGATTGAGCTTGCCGTGAAAATCGTTTCGCGACGTCATCATTTTATCGATCAGCTTGAAAAATGGGCGGGACCCATCCATTCCGGCATCACACGTGACTTGGAGACACTGACGATTCAATACGTATCGGATACATTCCAAAAAGAACGTTACCCAAAAGAGGCGATGTTTGAAACGTATCGACAAAAGTTTGATAAAATAAGAGAGAACGAACGAAGACGAGGCGTGACGTTATTTGGTCCGCATCGAGATGACTTTGAATTGTATGTCAACAATCGCAACGTCCAAACGTTCGGTTCACAAGGCCAGCAACGTACAGCGGCTTTGTCTTTAAAGTTAGCGGAGATTGAACTGATCCACGAAGAGGTCGGAGAATATCCATTGCTTTTGTTAGATGACGTGTTATCTGAATTAGACGACCATCGCCAAACCCATCTGCTCGACACGATGGGCCAAAAAGTCCAAACCATTATCACGACGACCAACATTGATGGCATCGCTCACGAAACGATTCAACAAGCGAAGGTGTTTCACGTGAAACAAGGCGAAGTTGAAACGGAATCTGTATAACGTAAGACCAATCCATATGAACACCAATTCATGTATAGTAGGTGAACAAAACCGATGAGTAACGAAAACGAAAAACAAATGCAAGATTATGGTGCTGATCAGATTCAAGTGCTTGAAGGGTTAGAAGCCGTTCGTAAACGCCCGGGGATGTATATCGGTTCAACGAGCTCACGAGGACTCCACCACTTGGTATGGGAAATCGTCGACAACTCGATTGATGAAGCGCTCGCCGGACACTGTGACACGATCACGATGACAGTAGAACCAGGCAACTCGATTGTTGTCGAAGATAACGGACGCGGGATTCCAGTCGATGTTCAAAAGAAAACGGGCCGTCCTGCCGTCGAAGTCATCTTCACCGTCCTTCACGCCGGAGGTAAGTTTGGCGGCGGCGGATACAAAGTTTCAGGCGGTCTGCACGGTGTCGGTGCCTCGGTCGTCAACGCGTTGTCGACGAAGCTTGAAGTGTTCGTCCGTCGTAACGGCAACGTCTACTATCAGTCATTCAAACGCGGTGTCCCACAAGGCGAACTTGAAATCGTCGGTACGACCGATACGACTGGTACAACTGTCCGTTTCTTCCCGGATGGGGATATCTTCGAAGAGACGCTCGAATATGACTTTGATTTACTCGCCACACGTTTGCGCGAACTTGCCTTCCTGAATAAAGGACTCCGCATCGTCGCCAAAGACGAGCGCAGCGATGAGACGATTGAACGCAATTATCACTACGAGGGTGGAATCAAGTCATACGTTGAACATTTGAACCGCTCGAAAGCCTCAATCCACGACGAGCCTGTCTACGTACATGGCACGAAGGATGGAATTGAAGTCGAGATTGCGCTTCAGTACAACGAAGGATTTGCGAGCAACATCTATTCATTCACGAACAATATTCCGACCCATGAGGGCGGAACGCACGAGACTGGATTTAAAACGGCGCTCACACGTTCAATCAACGACTATGCAAAACGCTTCGGTCTCATGAAAGAGGCTGATGGTAGCTTGTCAGGGGATGACGTACGTGAAGGATTGACGGCGATTGTCTCGGTCAAACACCCGTCACCACAGTTCGAAGGGCAGACGAAGACGAAACTTGGTAACGCAGATGCACGTACAGCCACAGACTCGCTCTTCACAGACACGTTCGAGCAATTCTTGCTTGAAAATCCATCTGTCGGTCGATTGATCGTCGACAAAGGCTTAATGGCGGCCCGTGCCCGTCTCGCAGCGAAACGTGCTCGTGAGATGACACGCCGTAAAGGGATCCTTGAAGTCAGTTCATTGCCTGGGAAACTAGCCGACTGTTCATCGAAAGATGCATCGAAGTCTGAACTGTACATCGTTGAGGGTGACTCGGCCGGCGGTTCAGCGAAATCAGGTCGCGATCGTCACTTCCAAGCGATTTTGCCAATCCGAGGTAAAATCATCAACGTCGAAAAAGCGAGACTTGATAAGATTTTAGCCAACCAAGAAGTACGTACGATTATTACAGCGCTCGGGACAGGGATTGCGGAAGAGTTCGATCTCGGGAAGGCTCGTTATCATAAGTTAATTATCATGACCGATGCCGACGTCGATGGAGCCCACATTCGTACACTGCTCTTGACGTTCTTCTATCGCTACATGCGTCCGCTCGTCGAGAGCGGGTATGTCTATATCGCGCAACCACCACTTTACGGCTTGAAGCACGGGAAAGACGTTACTTACGTGCAGAACGACCGTGAATTGCAAGAAGCGATTAAACAGCTTCCGGAGAATGCTCGTTACAGCGTACAGCGTTACAAAGGTCTAGGTGAGATGGACCCTGAACAGCTGTGGAGCACGACGATGAATCCAGAGACACGCTCGATGCTTCGTGTCGACCTTCAAGACGCCATTGAGGCGGATGAGATCTTTGAGACGCTCATGGGTGACAATGTCGAGCCGCGACGTGATTTCATCCAATCACATGCGCATTACGTGAAAAACCTCGATATTTAAAAAGAAGGGTAGGCAATAACGAATGGCAGAACAAGAAAATATCAAGGATATAAATATTAGCCAAGAGATGCGCACCTCGTTCATGGACTATGCGATGAGCGTTATCGTGTCACGTGCCCTCCCAGACGTACGCGACGGTCTGAAACCGGTTCACCGTCGTATCCTATATGCGATGAACGAACTTGGAATTCGTGCTGACAAGCCCCATAAAAAATCGGCCCGTGTGGTCGGTGACGTTATCGGTAAGTATCACCCGCACGGTGACTCTGCCGTTTACGAGACGATGGTTCGGATGGCGCAAGATTTCAGTTATCGTTATGAACTCGTCGATGGTCACGGAAACTTCGGATCGGTCGATGGAGACTCTGCCGCAGCGATGCGTTATACAGAAGCACGTATGTCGAAAATCGCGATGGAACTCGTCCGTGATATCGGCAAAAACACGATTGATTACCAACCGAACTTTGACGGAGAAGAGAAAGAACCGGTCGTCATGCCAGCCCGGTTCCCGAACTTCTTGGTCAACGGGACGAGCGGAATCGCGGTCGGGATGGCCACGAACGTACCGCCGCATAACTTGAACGAAGTCATTGACGGTGTTCTTGCGTTGACGCATAACCCGGATATCACCATCTCCGAGTTGATGCAGCATATCCCGGGGCCTGACTTCCCGACAGCCGGCGAAATTTTAGGACGTAGCGGAATTCGCCGCGCCTATGAGACTGGTCGTGGATCAATCACGATGCGGGCCAAAGCTGAAATCGAAGTGTTGAAAAATGGTCGTGAACGGATTCTCGTTCATGAAATCCCATATCAAGTGAACAAAGCACGCCTCGTCGAAAAGATTGCCGATTTGGTACGCGACAAGAAAATCGAAGGCATCACTGATCTTCGCGACGAGTCGGATCGTAACGGGATGCGTGTCGTCATTGAAGTACGCCGCGATGCGAATGCCAGTGTCATTTTGAACAACTTGTATAAACAAACGCCAATGCAAACGACGTTTGGGGTCAACATGCTCGCCCTCGTTGGGGGACGACCGAAGACGCTAAACTTGAAGCAAGCGATTTATTACTACATCGAGCACCAAAAAGAAGTCGTCCGTCGTCGGACGCAGTTCGATCTTGACAAGGCCGAGGCCCGTGCACATATCCTCGAAGGATTGCGCGTTGCCCTCGATCACTTGGATGAAGTCATCGCCATCATCCGCAGCACGCGGACCGGTGACGAGGCCCGTGAGAAATTGATTGCCCGTTTCGGGTTATCGACCGAGCAGACGCAAGCGATTCTCGATATGCGTCTTCAACGTTTGACTGGACTTGAGCGTGAGAAAATCGAAGGCGAGTATCGCGAGATTCGCGCCTTGATTGAAGAGTTGCGTGCCATCTTAGGCGACGAAGAACTCTTGCTTCAAATCATTCGCAACGAGTTGACAGAAATCAAAGAGCGTTACGGCGATGCACGTCGGACAGTCATCCGTACGGATATCATCGAGCTTGAAGATGAAGACTTGATTCCAGTTCGCGACATGATGATCACGCTCACGAGCGAAGGTTATATCAAATCAATCCCAAGCGACTCGTATCGTACACAACGCAGAGGCGGACGAGGCAAGCAAGGGATGGGTACGAATGACGAGGACTTCGTATTACGTCTCTTGTCAGCTTCGACGCATGATACGATCCTATTCTTCACGAACTTCGGTCGCGTCTTCCGCTTGAAAGGGTATGAAATCCCAGAGATGAGCCGGACTGCGAAAGGGATGCCGATTATTAACTTGCTACAAGTCGATAAAGGCGAAAAAGTCGAGACGATGATTCCGGTCGACTTCAATAGCTACTTGGCAGACAAAGCCATCGTTGAGGATGGAAGTGAAGATTCGGAAGCTGAAGTGGCAGACGAGCAGTTGTCGCTCGTGTTTATCACGAAGCAAGGACTCGTCAAACGTTCACCGCTCTCGGCTTACGCCCGCATCAATAAAAACGGACTTCGTGCCATTAGCTTGAATGATACGGACGAATTGGTTACTGTCCGTCTTGCGAAGAGCGATGACGAAATGTTAATTGTGACGCGTGAAGGGATGTCGATTCGCTTCCCGCTTGCGAGTGAAGTACGGTCGATGGGCCGTACCGCCCGAGGTGTCCGTGCGATTCGTCTGAAGAAGGATGACGATCAAGTCGTTTCGATGGAAATCGTACGCCCGACGCAAGACGTATTGATTATCACGGAAAAAGGCTATGGCAAACGAACGCCGATGGAGCAATTCCGCACACAAGGTCGAGGTGGTTCTGGAATTATCGGAATCAAGACTGACCGCGGTACCGTCGTCGGTATGCGAGTCGTGGATGAGGACGACGATATCATGCTCATGACCGAGCTCGGTGTCGCCATTCGAATCGATTCACAGACGATTTCGCAAATGGGTCGCAGTACGCGCGGTGTGAAAGTGATGAACATCGAAGACGGCGATCGTTTGGCTACAATTGCCAAATTGAAAAAAGATGAGCTACAAGAGGAATCAGCAGATGAGATGGAGAATGGATTTGATGGTGAAGCACCAGAAACCGACCTATCGTCTGAAGTGACCGAATAAGGCGAAACAGGTCGAGCGGAGCTTCCGTTCGACCTGTTTTCATACGATTAGGAGGGATAACCATGCGACTCGCTATTTCAAACGTGCACGTAGGTATGACGCTCTTAACATCTGTTTCTTCATTAGAGGCAGGGATTAGACTGACGAACGAACATTTACGTTTGCTCCGCTTTTTGAAAGTTGAGGCGATTGAAGTCGCTCCGGTAGAACGCCGTCCCTTTACACATGAGGAAGAACGCGACTTATGCGAAAAAATTCTTCAGTATGAACGTCACTATAATCAATGGGAAGAACGGATATCACCGAACCCATATGAGGCTCTTGAATTTATTCATCAGTTATTTCGCCAAGACTACCCACTATCAGCAATCGTCACGTTTTTCACGAACCAACCGTTACGTAAAAATCATGTGATTCATCATGCGATTTATCGGGCGCTCGTCGCAAAAACGTTATCGAAATATCGGGGGGACGAACATCGGCTTCAGTTTGACTATGGAATCGCTTCTTATTTCGCTGATACCAGTTACGCTAAAATTCGCAAATGGTCACATATGCGCTATTTTACAAAAATGGAACGTGAGCTCTTGTATCAACATCCACTCGTATCGATGGCGATGTTACCTGAAGATCAGACATTGCGACAGCGTGTCGGTAAATTAGTGGCAGAGCATCATGAGCGGCTCGATGGATCGGGCTTCCCAAACCGTCTCGAAGAGCGAGCGCTTCATCCGGCCTCTCCTCTATTTATCGTGGCAGATCGTTTTTGTCAGTTGACGGCACCGCGAACATTTCGAGCTGCACTCACTCCGGAAGAAGCTTACTTCTATATGTGGCAAAATGAAGCGTACGATGGAGAGGCGCTCACACTGTTAGCTACGTTACTCGGCTTTTATGAAGTGGGTCGAACCGTTTTGTTGAGTAGTGGGGTTCGTGGGAAGATTCATCATTATACACCGAGTGTCGAACAACCGATTGTCGTATCAGAACCGACGCAAGAAACGTATGATTTAACTCGTTTAGACGAAGTGCGAATCATCGCATTTCAATAATAGAAAGTGTGTTCCTTCTATATAGTGCAAAGAAGGAGCACACTGCTTTTTTATTCTTTTAAAATATTTTATTTTTATAGTTGACGAAAGAGAATGCAGGTGCTATTATAAATGAGTCGCTAAGAGCGGCAGACGAACTTTGAAAACTGAACGATGAGGCAAAAAAGTTTTACAATGTTTGAATGAAGCGCAAGCTTCGTCATTTTTAAAGAGCTATATCAAATTCTTTGGAGAGTTTGATCCTGGCT
>NZ_JACSLY010000015.1:0-53827 GCF_018618375.1 Exiguobacterium sp. E4787
TCCGTCGATTTCCTGCGCTCGACTTGCATGTATTAGGCACGCCGCCAGCGTTCGTCCTGAGCCAGGATCAAACTCTCCAAAGAATTTGATATAGCTCTTTAAAAATGACGAAGCTTGCGCTTCATTCGAAAATTGTAAATCATTTTTGCCTCATCGTTCAGTTTTCAAAGACCAAATGTTGTCGTGTTAGCGACTTTTTAATAATAGCGATTTGACCTTTTAAAGTCAACCGTTTTTTATTATTTTTTTAATTCGCATTCTGTTGTCCGTGTGTGAACAGCAGCGACGTTTATTAATATATCAGCGCCCCCTATTTTCGTCAACTGTTTTTCTAAAAAAACTTTATTTTTTGTTTTACGCTCTGTAACTGAACGAAAGAACGTTTTAAACAAACAAGCCCAGACGAATGTCTGAGCTTGTACTAGTACGCTGTCATGATGATTTAGATGACACACGTTTCTTCGTTTTGGCCTTGCCCGCTGTCGACGGTTTGACGCTCTCTGCCTGAGCAGGTGCTTGGAAGCGATGCAGCATCAAGACTTGATACGCATTGGCAAACACGAGCGTCGCTAACGCCGGCCACAAGAGAGCAATTTCATCCGTCGCCTGAAGGGCTGGAATCCATTCAATCAACGTGATGACAATCATCAAGAAGAGCGTCGGGATGAACGCACTCGCGTTCGTCTGCTTCGCCTTACTCGTCGCGATAATCCAAGATACCATCACCAACACGACCATTTCACCTATATAGCGCCACATATGATCGTTGCCGAACGCGAGCATGCGAAGATATACCGCATCAAATAACGCAAAGGCGATCAATAGCACTTGCACGCGATTCCATAACCTTGGTCCTCGGAACAAGTCCAATCCAACCCGGTGGACAATCAAATAAGCAAAGAATCCCATCATGCTAATTCCCGTCCACGTGCTCGAGTAGCTAAGCGCCGTGACGATTGCTTCCCAAGATTGACTCACTAAATAACCTGGATTGGCCAGTAAGTTCATCACAAACCCAAACAACGTCCCGAAGACGAGCGTCGTCCAAAACAACCTTAAAAATCCTTGTACCTTCATTTGTGAACCATTACCCTTCTATCTGTTGAATGACCGCTTGTGCCAATCCATCGTATGTTTTCTCAAACGGATGCCCGTCCCGATAAACCGATGGGGCAAAGTCTTCTTCGTTTTCGTACGGCTGACCGAGCGGAATTTGAGCGAGCAACTTGCTCTTCAATGCCTCGGACAACTTTTCGCCTCCACCGTAACCGAAGACATACTCTTTCTCTCCAGTCACTTTGCTTTCGAAGTACGCCATGTTCTCAATGATGCCGAGGACTTTGTGGTTCGTCTTAATCGCCATCGCCCCAGCCCGTGCAGCGACGAACGCAGCGGTCGCATGCGGTGTCGTGACAATCAACTCTTGGCATGCCGGGAGCATCGAATGAATATCGAGCGCGACATCACCCGTTCCTGGCGGTAAATCGAGGAGCAAGTAATCTAGGTCGCCCCATTCGACGTCGTTAAAGAAATTATTGAGCATCTTCCCGAGCATCGGTCCACGCCAGATGACCGGCGCGTTATCTTCGACAAAGAAGCCCATTGAAATGACTTTCACACCGAACCGCTCGACCGGGATGATTTTTTCTCCACGTACGACTGGTCTTTCTTCGATTCCGAGCATATCCGGCACACTAAAGCCATAAATGTCGGCATCAATCAATCCGACTTTTTTTCCGGCCCGCGCGAGCGCGACGGCTAAGTTGACGGAGACCGTCGATTTCCCAACGCCGCCTTTCCCTGATGCGATTGCGATGAACGTCGTGCCTGCGTTCTCACGAAGAATTGCCGGCTTTGTCGCTTCTTTCAAGCTCTCGTCATTGAGCGCCTCGAAGCGGAGGCCGACCGTCTTGAAACCTTTTCCTTTGAGCAACGTGACAATCTCTTGTTGAAGTTGGAGCTGTTCCCCGCTCCCGGTTTGACCGAGCGCGACTTTAACACTGACATAATCTTCTTTAATGCGAATATCCTTCACGCCAGCTGTATCTCCAAGCGTACGGTTGATTGTTGGATCGATCAACCCCGCCAATTCTTCACGAACTTGTTCTACTGTAAGCATGTGGTTTCCCCCTAATTTCTGTCTCGCTAACAGTATATCAAAAAAAACGTTTTCTTGAGGGAACGGAATGCAACAATTTCATGAGCAACAAAAAAACTCTCCGCCCCAATGGACAGAGAGTTTGAACCAAATTGTTCGAAGATTAACGCTTCGAGAATTGTGGTGCGCGACGTGCAGCTTTAAGACCGTATTTTTTACGTTCTTTCATACGAGCGTCACGAGTCAAGAAGCCTTTTTCTTTGAGGCTTGGACGGAATTCTGGGTCCGCTTGAAGAAGCGCACGTGATACGCCGTGGCGAATCGCTCCAGCTTGTCCTGTGAATCCACCACCGTTAACGTTAACGATTACATCGTATTTACCTTCTGTTTCAGTCAATACGAGTGGTGATTTTGCCATCATGATCAAAGTCTCATGACCGAAGTATTCTGAAATATCACGGCCATTTACAACAACTTTGCCGTCACCTGCAACGAGGTGAACGCGAGCCACCGAGTGTTTGCGGCGGCCTGTTCCGTAGTAACGTACATCTGCCATCGTTTAGTTCCTCCCTGTGTCCCGATTAACCGCGAAGTTCGTAAACTTCTGGTTTTTGTGCTGCGTGGTTGTGCTCAGCTCCAGCGTAAACGTGGAGTTTGTTGAATGATTGACGTCCAAGTGATCCTTTTGGAAGCATCCCTTTGATTGCGAGTTCAAGCATACGCTCTGGACGTTTTGCGAGAAGCTCTTTTGCAGTTTGTGATTTCAAACCGCCTGGATGACCTGAATGACGGTAGTAAATCTTGTCGTTCAATTTGTTACCAGTCAAGTGGATTTTCTCAGCGTTGATGATGATGACGTGGTCTCCGCAATCAACGTGTGGTGTGAAAGTCGGCTTGTGCTTACCGCGAAGAAGTGATGCTACTTCACTAGTCAAACGACCAAGTGTTTTGCCTTCTGCGTCGATAAGGAGCCATTTGCGTTCTACTTCAGATGCTTTTGCCATGAATGTCGTGCGCATGTGGAATACCTCCTAAAATGTCTGTTTACTTAATTTTTTTAGTGCTTGTTTGATGCTTTATCATAATCCTAGTTTACGGGGCTAAGATTGTGGTTCATCTCTCAATGTGAAAATGAAATGCCAATGAATATAATACGATTTTATAGGGGGAATGTCAATCTACTTTTTCATAATTCACATTCCACAAATATAGACCGTGCGGTGGGGCTGTAATCCCAGCGCTACGCCGGTCTTTAGAAGCGATCATTCGACTCACATCGGCCGCCTCATATTTCCCTCGCCCGACCTCAAGCAACGTACCAACCATAATCCGAACTTGGTTATAGAGAAAGCCCGAGCCGACGAATCGGAAGTACATCTCATCGCCTGCTTCAACGAGCTCAGCTTCATAAATTGTTCTGACGCGGTCCTCCACTTCCGCCTTCGTCACCGAGAAGGACGTGAAGTCGTAGGTCCCGACTAATAGACGAAGCGCCTGGCGCATCCGCTCATGATCGAGCGTATACGTGACCGTCACGGCATGGTGGCGTCGGAACGGATCGGCGTCGCCTCGAAAGAAATAGCGATACTCTTTCCGTTTCGCCCCGTACCGTGCGTGAAACGAAGCATCGACCTCTTCGGCCGCTTGGACGAGGATATCATCCGGTAACATCGCATTCAACGCTTTGACGAACCGGTCGACCGGCATCGAGAGGTGCGTATCGAAATGCAAGACTTGCCCCCTCGCGTGGACCCGGGCATCCGTACGGCCCGAGGCCACGACTTTCACGGCTCGGCTATGCATCCGCGCCAAGACGGCCTCCACTTCGGCTTGAATCGTGTTTCCATTCGGTTGTACCTGGTAGCCCGCATAGTTCGTCCCGTCATACGCTACCGTCAGTTTGATTCGCTTCATCCAATCCCTCGCAATCCGATTAGAATGAGTGTCACGATGACAAAGATGAGGAGTAACGCCGTATCACGACGATGCCACGTCATCTCACGCAATCGTGTCCGTCCTTCACCCCCACGGTACCCTCGAGCTTCCATCGCCGTAGCGAGGTCCTCAGCGCGTTTAAACGCAGATACGAATAAAGGGATCATGAGCGGGACGACTGCCTTGAGGCGATCCATGATGGGACCGCTCTTCAAATCGACCCCTCGTGCCTGTTGGGCCTTCATGATTCGATCCGTCTCGTCGGCCAACGTCGGCAAGAACCGGAGCGAGATCGACAACATGAGGGCGATCTCATGCGCCGGTACTTTAAAGCGTTCGAGCGGGCGGAGCCCGGCCTCAATCGAGTCGGTCAGTTCCATCGGTGTCGTCGTCAGCGTCACGAGCGTCGTCAGCATGACGAGATAGAAGAAACGGAGCGAGACGATTAAGCCCATGCGGACACCTTCCGAATAAATTGCGAACGGTCCGAATGAAATCAACTCGGTTCCCTCGCGATTAAAGAACAACTGCAACAACAGCGTAAATAGGATCAGGAATAGAATCATCTTCAGTCCGTTCCATAAATACCGCCACGACAGTTGAGACAATCGCACGGCGAACAACGTGAAACCGAGCAAGAATACGTTCGTCCACAAGTTATCCGCCAAAAAGACGATTGGGATGAAGGCGAGGATAAACAACGTCTTCGCCCGCGCGTCGAGTGTGTGGAGCCACGAGTGTCCGGGAATGTACTGTCCGATAATCAAGTCGCTCTCCCCCTTCCTAGCTCGAACGCAATCCAGTCCGCCAATTCGTGCTCTGTTCGGAGCGACGGTGTGTCGACACCAAACACTGGGGCAAGTTCATTGGCGAAACGGAGCACGTGTGGAATCTCGAGCTGGAGCGTCTCGACGAGCGCCTCGTCTTTGAATAAGTCGAACGGATCTCCGTCAAAGGCGACCTGTCCGCGTTCCATGACGACGACACGTTCCGCATAGGCCAACACGTCATCCATATCGTGCGAGACGAGGATGAGTGTCAAATCGAGTTCTTGTTTTAATTGTTTGAATAACGCCAGCATCTCGCGACGACCGAGCGGGTCGAGCCCTGCCGTCGGTTCATCCACGACGAGAACGTCCGGACGGCTCGCGAGTACTCCGGCGATAGCGACACGGCGCATCTGTCCGCCTGAGAGATCGAACGGCGAACGGCTCCAAAGCGCTTCATCGAGCCCGACAAGGCGTAAGGCGACATGGGCCCGTTCTTTCGCTTCGTCTTCAGACGCCCCGAAGTTACGTGGGCCGAACATGACGTCGCGTTCGACCGTCTCTTCAAATAATTGATGTTCCGGATATTGAAAGACGAGCCCAACGCGGCGCCGAAGCGGGAGTAAGCTTTGCTTTTTATCGCGACGCTTCGTGATTGCACGGACTTCGATGTCATCGACGACGACACGACCTTTTGTCGGCCGCAACAGGCCGTTCATATGTTGAACGAGCGTTGATTTCCCAGAGCCGGTATGGCCAAGAAACGCAACAAGCGCCCCCGACGGAATCATCACATTCACATCGCGCAGCGCGGTTCGTTCAAACGGAGTATTCAATTGATATTGGTAAGTCACTTCTTCAATGCTAATCGGCATAGATGGTTCACCAACTCCGAATGTTGTAGCATCAGACGATCGAGTGGTATGCCCCGTTCCTTCAGTTCGAGTTGCATCCGGACAATAAACGGTACGTCGAGCTGAATGGCTCGTAACGCCTCCGGATTTTGAAACACGTCTTCGGGTGTGCCAGTCATCGCAATCTTGCCTTTCGACAATGCAATGATACGGTCGGCAAACAACACTTCGTCGAGCTCGTGGGTAATGGCGACAACGGTCATCCCTTCTGAGACAAGCTGTTGCACCGTTTCAATCACCTCTTTGCGCCCAATCGGGTCAAGCATCGAGGTAGCTTCATCGAGCACGAGGACATGCGGGCGCATTGCGAGAGCCGAAGCAATCGCAACACGCTGCTTTTGTCCACCGGATAACTGATGCGGTTCACGGTCCGCTAGTTCCGATAATCCAACGCGCGCTAGACTGTCATCAATTCGACGAACCATTTCTTGACGTGGAAGCCCCATGTTTTCGAGAGAGAATGCCACATCATCGCGCACGGTCGCCCCGACAAACTGGTTGTCGGGATTTTGGAAGACGACACCGATCCGTTTCCGAACGTCCCACACGTCTGTGGCGTCCGTTGGATCGAGTGCCTCAACCCGGACTTCTCCTTCTTGAGGAAGCAAAAGCCCATTCCACAACTTCGTCAAAGTCGACTTACCAGAACCGTTATGGCCAACGATTGCGAGCCATTCCCCTTTGTATACGTCGAGTGACAACCCATTGAGGGCTGGCTCGGTCTGTCCCGGGTAACGAAACACGATATCGCGTACCATAATTTGAGATTCCATCTGCCGACTCCTTTCCGATGTGGAAACAGGGCAATACGTCACCGCATGCCCTGTTGACTGCCTAATGAATTAGACGAGTTCGATGATTACGACTTCCGCACCGTCACCGCGGCGTGGGCCGACTTTCATGATGCGTGTGTATCCACCTTGACGTTCAGCGTAGCGTGGTGCCACGTCTTCGAACAATTTTTGGATTGCGTCTTTTTCTCCAGCGTTCTCTTTGCGAACGAATGAAGCTACTTGACGACGGGCATGAAGATCGCCACGTTTCCCAAGAGTGATCAATTTTTCAACGACTGGGCGAAGTTCTTTCGCTTTTTGTTCAGTTGTTTGAATGCGCTCGTTGATAATAAGGTCAGTTGCAAGATCACGTAAAAGTGCCTTACGTTGCGAGCTTGTACGGCCGAGTTTCGAATAAGCCATTACATTTCCCTCCTTCGTTTGAACTTAGTCTTCTTTACGCAAGCCCAAACCGAGTTCGTCCAACTTGAGTTGAACTTCTTCGAGTGATTTACGTCCGAGGTTACGAACTTTCATCATCTCTTCCTCTGATTTGTTTGCGAGTTCTTGAACCGTGTTGATGCCAGCGCGCTTCAAGCAGTTGTACGAACGAACTGAGAGATCGAGTTCTTCAATCGTCATTTCGAGTACTTTTTCTTTTTGGTCTTCTTCTTTCTCGACCATAATTTCTGCATTGAGAGCTTCGTCAGTCAAGCCAACAAAGATGTTCAAGTGTTCTGTCAAAATTTTCGCCCCGAGCGATACCGCTTCTTCCGGACGGATTGAACCATCTGTCCACACGTCTAATAGAAGCTTATCGAAGCTAGCATCTTGACCGACACGTGTTTTATCTACTTCGTAGTTCACGCGTTGAATCGGTGTGTAGATCGAATCGATTGGAATTACGCCAATCGGCATATCATCACGTTTGTTATCTTCTGCCTGGACGTAACCACGGCCACGGCGAGCAGTCAAACGCATGCGAAGCGTCGCGTTGTCAGCGAGAGTCGCGATGTGGAGCTCAGGATTCAAGATTTCAACGTCGCTATCATGGGTAATGTCTGCCGCAGTGACAGCACCGGCACTTGAAACGTTAATCTCAAGCGTTTTCTCTTCGTCCGAGTACACTTTGAGTGCCAACTTCTTGAGGTTAAGTACGATTTGCGTGACGTCTTCGACGACTCCGTCAATCGTAGAGAACTCATGAAGTACGCCATCGATTTGAACCGCTGTTACCGCTGCACCAGGGAGCGATGACAAAAGAATTCGACGTAGTGAGTTGCCGAGAGTAGTGCCATATCCACGTTCAAGCGGTTCCACCACGAATTTACCAAACGTAGCATCCTCGCTGATTTCGACCGTTTCGATCTTTGGTTTTTCAATCTCGATCATCTGAACCCCTCCTTGAGTGTATCCTGCCATGCAGCGCGAGCTGCATTGTATATGCTGTTTGTGCTAGGTAAGCCCTTCACACGCACAAGCGATTATACGCGGCGACGTTTTGGAGGGCGGCAACCGTTGTGCGGAACTGGTGTTACGTCACGGATTGCAGTTACTTCAAGACCAGTAGCTTGGAGGGCACGGATAGCCGCTTCACGTCCAGCACCAGGACCTTTAACGTTAACTTCTACTGTACGCATACCGTTGTCCATTGCAACTTTCGCTGCAGTTTCAGCAGCCAATTGTGCTGCGAACGGAGTCGATTTACGTGATCCTTTAAATCCAAGGTTACCAGAAGTAGCCCATGAGATCGCGTTACCTTGCGTGTCAGTGATTGTAATGATTGTGTTGTTGAAAGTAGAACGGATGTGTACCACACCGACTTCAACATGTTTTTTGACTTTACGTTTTGAACGTACATTTTGCTTACGTTTCGCCATTGTTCAATTCCCTCCTTTACTTCTTCTTGTTCGCTACTGTACGGCGTGGGCCTTTACGAGTACGCGAGTTGTTCTTCGTGTTTTGTCCGCGAACAGGGAGACTACGACGGTGACGAACACCGCGATAAGCGCCGATTTCAATCAAACGTTTAATGTTGAGTGAAACTTCACGACGAAGGTCACCTTCAACTTTGATTCCGTCAATTGCTTCACGGATACGGTTGATTTCGTCTTCTGTCAAATCACGTGTGCGTGAATCTTCAGATACGTTTGCAGTCTTCAAAATTTCTTGTGCTCTTGTTTTACCAATACCAAAGATGTATGTGAGCGAAATAACGATACGTTTTTCGCGTGGAATATCTACACCAGCAATACGTGCCATGTGTGCACCTCCTCTTAGATTAACCTTGTTTTTGTTTGTGTTTCGGGTTTTCGCAAATTACCATTACTTTACCCTTACGACGAATAACTTTACATTTTTCGCAGATCGGTTTTACCGACGGTCTTACTTTCATGATTATACCCTCCTCCTGGAAAAATCGGAGTTACTTGTAACGGTACGTAATCCGCCCGCGAGTCAAGTCGTACGGAGACAACTCGACAGTTACGCGGTCACCTGGAAGGATTCGAATATAGTGCATCCGAATTTTCCCTGAGACGTGCGCGAGCACCGTGTGGCCGTTTTCTAACTCCACTTTAAACATTGCGTTTGGAAGTGGTTCGACAACAGTGCCTTCCACTTCAATGACATCTTGTTTCGCCATCATTTATTCCCCTTTCTATATGAAGATATTTAGGAGCACAGACGATCTATCGCATTGTACTGTGAGAGAAGGATCCGTTACGGATCAGCACGAAGCAATAGAGCCTCATTCACCGGAATCGAGTTTCGTTAAAATCTCGTATCCATCGTCTGTGATGGCGATGGTGTGCTCAAAGTGGGCGCACATGCTACCGTCCACTGTCACAACTGTCCAGTTGTCAGCCAGTGTTCGAACATAGCGTTGACCAGCATTGACCATTGGTTCAATGGCTAACGTCATTCCAGTCTTCAGGCGCGGCCCTTTCCCCGGTGGACCATAGTGCGGAATTTGCGGTTCTTCATGCAAATTTTGTCCGACACCATGACCGACGTATTCGCGGACGACAGAGAAATCATGAGATTCCACATACGCTTGAATCGCATGCGAAATGTCTGTCAGACGCTGCCCAGCCTTAGCGTGCTCCAATCCTTTATACAGACTTTCTTCAGTTACGTCAAGTAACTGCTGCGTCTCTGCTGAGATTGTTCCCACTGGATACGTCCAAGCGGAATCTCCATGGTATCCGTTATAGTAGGCACCGATGTCGATTGAGATGATATCTCCATCGTTCAATACCCGCTTTCCGGGAATCCCATGAACAAGCTCTTCGTTCACTGAAGCACAAACGCTACCGGTAAACCCGTTGTAGCCTTTGAACGACGGTGTCGCACCTTGGCTGCGAATGTATTCTTCCGCGATCCGGTCGAGCTCAAGCGTCGTAATACCTGGTTTGATGTGCTCTTTGAGCACCTGGTGTGTTCGAGCAACAATTTGCCCAGCCTCACGCATAATCGCTATTTCACGAGGCGTCTTCGTGATGATCATTCAGTACCACCGAGTAACGCTTTGACATCGGCGTATACGACATCGATTGGACGATCTCCATCCAATGTACGAAGATACCCTTTTTCAGCGTAAAAGTCAATGAGTGGTTTCGATTGCTCGATGTTGACGTCAAGGCGACGGCGGACCGTTTCCTCTTTATCGTCTTCACGTTGCATGAGAGCCGACCCATCCACATCACAGATGCCTTCCACTTTAGGTGGGTTGAAGATCACATGATATGTCGCACCGCACGTCGGGCAGATCCAACGACCTGTCAAACGCGGGACGAGAATTTCCGCATCCACATCGATATTCACGACATGGTCAATCTGTTTTCCCAAATCTTTAAGCAAACTTTCGAGTGCCTCTGCTTGAGCAACAGTACGCGGGAATCCATCGAGTAGGAAGCCGTTTTTCGTATCATCTTGACTCAAACGCTCACGTACGATTCCGATTGTTACCTCATCCGGTACGAGTTCGCCTTTATCCATGAACGATTTTGCTTCTTTGCCGAGTGGCGTTCCGCCTTTGATTGCCGCACGAAACATGTCGCCTGTCGAAATGTGTGGGATTTGGTACTCTTCAACGATTTTAGCCGCTTGAGTCCCTTTCCCTGCACCCGGTAAGCCCATGAGTACTAGATTCATCTCAGTTAGCCTCCAGTTTTGATTTTCACAACACGTCGTAAACACGACAGGAAGGAAGGGTGTACCCTTCCTTCCGCTTTAACGGATAAAGCCTTTGTAGTGTCGTTTTACGAGTTGACTTTCGATTTGTTTCATCGTTTCGAGGGCTACCCCGATCACGATCAACAAGCTCGTTCCTCCGATTTGCACCGAAGTTGGGAGACCGGCAAGCTTAATGAAGATTGTCGGCATGATCGCAACGAGCGATAGAAAAATCGCTCCGAAGAATGTCAAACGATAGAGCAACTTCGTGATGTACTGTTCTGTTTGCGCCCCAGGACGAATCCCAGGAATATAGCCACCTTGCTTCTGCAGGTTTTCTGCCATCTGTTCAGGATTGACCTGAATGAATGTATAGAAGTAAGCGAACGCGATGATGAGCGCTACGTAGATTGACATTCCGATTGGAGCTGTCGTATCGAAGTAGGTCTGCAACTTCTGCGTCGTTTCCGGAGAAGCAATGAAGCTTGCAACAGTTGGTGGTGTCACCATGAAGGAAATCGCGAAGATAACCGGGATGACACCGGCAGCGTTTAGTTTGATTGGCAAGTGCGTCGACTGTCCGCCCACAGGGGTACGGTTCGCCGTGCGTTTTGCGTATTGAATCGGAATTTTGCGAGCGGCCTGTTGAACATAAATGATCCCCATAGTCACCGCAAGGATAACGAGCAATAACACAACCAAGTAAACGATGTTAATGAATAACGCATCTCCAGCATTTTGGAGCTTCGTCTCATAAATCTGCGTGAAGATTCTTGGGAACCCAGCGACGATACCGGCGAAGATAATGATGGAAATACCATTCCCAACACCTTTCTCCGTCGTCATCTCACCAAGGAACATCAAGAACGCCGTACCGGCAGTCAGTACGATCGCGATCACGAAATAGGTTGCCGTGCCCCACGTCTCATTGACGAGACCTGGATAGAGGCGGTTAAATCCAAACGACAATGAAGTCGCTTGAATAAACCCTAAGATGATCGTCCCATAGCGCGTGACCGTCGCTAGCTTTTTACGTCCAGACTCGCCTTGTTTTGCCCATTCGGCAAACTTCGGAACGACGTCCATTTGTAAGAGCTGCACAACGATCGATGCCGTAATATACGGCATGATCCCCATTGCGAACAGGGAGAAGTTCTGTAAAGCATTTCCTCCAAACAAGTTCAAGAAGTCGAGTAGACCTCCTGAGTCAAAACGCAACACATCCGTATTCACCATCGGCACCGGGATATGGGCCCCGATGCGGAAAATGATGATGATTGCGAGTGTGAAGAGAATACGCTGTCGAATATCTTTCACGCGCCACATATTGGAGATCGTCTGAAACATCAGATCACCTCAACTGAACCGCCAGCTGCTTCGATCGCTTCTTTCGCTGCACCCGAGAATTTGTTGGCTTTTACAGTCAATTTTGTTTCAAGCTTGCCGTTAGCAAGTACTTTGATTCCGTCTTTAGCAGAGCTGACAACACCAGTCTCGATTAAGAGTTCTGGAGTAACTTCAGTACCTGCTTCGAAACGGTTAAGCGTGTCTAGGGAAACAACTGCATACTCTTTACGAGTAGGGTTGTTGAAACCGCGTTTTGGAAGACGACGGTAAAGTGGGTTTTGCCCACCTTCAAATCCTGGACGAACGCCACCGCCCGAACGAGCTTTTTGACCTTTATGTCCACGGCCAGAAGTTTTACCGTTACCAGTCGCCATACCGCGACCGACACGGTTGCGTTCGTGACGCGAACCTGGAGTTGGCTTCAATTCATGGAGTTTCATAGTGGCACCTCCTTATTTAATAAAATCTGGATTATTCGTTGATTTCGTTTACAGTCACAAGGTGCGACACCTTTTTGATCATACCACGCATCGCTACGTTGTCAGGGACAACGACAGTCTGATGCATTTTACGAAGACCGAGTGTACGTACTGTTACACGCTGATCCTCAGGACGACCAATGATGCTGCGTGTGAGGGTGATTGCGAGTTTCGCCATGTCTAATTCCCTCCCTTATTTAAGAAGTTCTTCTACGCTTTTACCGCGTAGTTTAGCAACTTCCTCTGCTTTTTTAAGCTCTGTCAAGCCTTGTACCGTCGCACGGACGATGTTGATTGGTGTGTTAGATCCAAGCGATTTCGAAAGGATGTCACCTACACCTGCAAGTTCGAGCACTGCACGAACTGGTCCACCTGCGATAACCCCAGTACCTTCAGAAGCTGGTTTCATGAATACACGACCTGCTCCGAATACTCCTGTGATTTCGTGTGGAATTGTTGTACCGACCATCGGTACTTGAACCATGTTTTTCTTAGCGGCTTCAATAGCCTTGCGGATCGCTTCTGGCACCTCTTGTGCCTTACCTGTACCGAAACCGACGTGACCATTCTTGTCACCTACGACGACGAGAGCGGCGAAACGGAAGCGACGGCCACCTTTCACGACTTTCGCGACGCGGTTTACGGTAACAACGCGTTCTTCGAGTTGTTCCATGTTAACGTCTAACTGGCGCATCGAGTGTCCCCTCCTTTTTGTTAGAATTTAAGACCTGCTTCACGAGCTGCTTCAGCAACAGCTTTGACGCGGCCATGATAGAGGTATCCACCACGGTCGAACACAACAGTGTCGATACCTTTCTCGAGTGCACGTTCAGCTGCAAGTTTACCAACAGCTTTCGCTGCTTCAACGTTGCCGCCGTTTGTAAGATCGAGAGCTTTATCTTTCGAAGATGCTGACACAAGCGTTGTTTGTGCTGCATCATCGATGAGTTGAACGTAGATGTGCTTGCTCGAGCGGAATACGTTCAAACGTGGACGAGCTGCTGTCCCCGTGATCGTACGACGTACACGAGCATGACGTTTCTTACGAACTGCATTTTTGTCTGCTTTTGTGATCATTTATGCCACTCCTTTCCGTTCATTTCGTGACGAATTACTTACCAGTCTTACCTTCTTTACGGCGAATACGTTCATCAGAGTAACGAACACCTTTACCTTTGTAAGGTTCTGGAGCACGGTACGAGCGGATTTGAGCTGCAACGTGACCGACGCGCTCTTTGTTAATCCCTTTAACGATGATTTGCGTGTTTGAAGGAACTTCAATCTCGATACCTTCTTCAGCAACGTACTCGATTGGGTGCGAGTAACCGAGGCTGAGGACGAGTTTGTTACCTTGCTTAGCTGCACGGTAACCAACCCCTGAGATCTCAAGTGTTTTCTGGAATCCGTTAGACACACCTTCCACCATGTTGGCGATAAGGGCACGTGTCGTACCGTGGATCGTACGGTTCTCTTTCGAGTCATCCGGACGAACAACAGTCAATTCGTTTTCTTCAACTTTGATTTCCAAGGCCGGGTTAGCTGAAAGCGAAAGTTCACCTTTAGCACCTTTTACTGTGACCGTGTTGTCTTCTGCAACCGATACAGTAACGCCAGCTGGAATCGTAACTGGTTTTTTACCAATACGTGACATTGATTACACCTCCGTTCTTGTTAGAAAAGTGACTTACCAGATGTAGGCGAGCACTTCGCCGCCGACTTGTTGTTGGCGAGCTTCTTTATCAGTCATAAGACCTTTTGATGTCGAAAGAACTGCGATACCGAGTCCTCCGAGTACTTTTGGTACTTCATCTGCTTTTGCGTATACACGAAGACCTGGTTTCGAAATGCGTTTGAGACCAGTGATAACACGTTCGTTGCTTGCTCCGTATTTAAGGAACAAACGAAGTGTACCTTGCTTAGCGTCCTCGATATATTCAACATCGCGAATGAAACCTTCACGCTTGAGGATCTCTGCAACCTCACGTTTGATATTAGAAGCTGGAAGCTCTAATTTTTCATGGCGAACCATGTTAGCGTTACGGATACGTGTAAGCATATCTGCAATTGGGTCTGTCATTACCATGCGATGTACCTCCTTTCACACTGTTAGTGGATTACCAACTTGCTTTTTTAACACCAGGGATTTGACCTTTGTATGCAAGATCACGGAACTTGATACGGCTGATCCCGAATTTACCCATGTAACCATGTGGACGACCTGTGATGCGGCAACGGTTATGAAGACGCACAGGTGAAGAGTTACGTGGCAATTTGCTGAGTCCGATGTAGTCGCCTTCAGCTTTCAATTGTGCACGTTTCTCAGCGTACTGGGCAACGAGTTTCTCGCGTTTTTGTTCGCGATTCACCATTGACTTTTTAGCCATGTTGTCGACCTCCCTTTAGATTATTTTTGGAATGGCATTCCGAGAAGTGTGAGCAATTCACGAGCTTCTTCGTCTGTGTTCGCTGTTGTAACAACAACGATATCCATACCGCGTACTTTTGTTACTTTATCGTAATCGATCTCAGGGAAAATAAGTTGCTCTTTCACACCAAGCGTGTAGTTACCGCGTCCGTCGAATGCTTTCTTCGATACACCACGGAAGTCACGTACACGTGGAAGTGAAACAGTTACCAATTTGTCGAGGAAATCGTACATACGCTCGCCACGAAGAGTAACCTTCGCACCGATTGGCATGCCTTCACGAAGTTTGAAACCAGCGATTGATTTCTTAGCCTTCGTTACGAGTGGTTTTTGACCAGAAAGAATTGATAATTCTTCCACTGCCATGTCAAGAGCCTTCGAGTTCGAAACAGCGTCACCTACACCCATGTTGATGACGATCTTGTCGACCTGTGGGACTTGCATAACTGAGTCATAGTTGAATTTATCCATCATCGCTTTCACGATGTCGCTTTTATACTTCTCTTGCAAACGGTTCATAGTCGAATGGACCTCCTTTCGTCACGTTCTTCTTATTTATCGAGTACTTCGCCCGATTTCGCGACACGAACTTTTTTACCATCGACTACTTTGAAACCAACGCGAGTTGGTTTGCCCGTTTTAGGGTCGAGTGGCATGACGTTCGAGACGTGAATTGGTGCTTCGATTTCAAGGATACCGCCTTGTGGATTCGCTTGTGATGGTTTCGAGTGTTTTTTAATCACGTTGATACCTTCTACGACTACGCGGTTCTTGCTTGGCATAGCTTTGAGGATAACCCCTTGCTTGCCTTTATCTTTACCAGACATTACCTGGACTGTATCGCCTTTTTTAACATGCATCGTTTTGCGCACCTCCTTATAGGATTGAAATTGGAAATTAAAGTACTTCCGGTGCCAACGAAACGATCTTCATGAATTCTTTTTCACGAAGTTCACGTGCAACTGGCCCGAAGATCCGAGTGCCGCGTGGGCTCTTGTCATCTTTGATGATGACTGCTGCGTTCTCATCGAAACGGATGTACGAACCATCTTTACGACGAGCGCCGCGTTTTGTACGAACGACAACTGCTCTGACAACGTCACCTTTTTTAACAACGCCACCTGGTGTTGCTTGTTTTACCGTTGCGACGATAATGTCACCGATGTTGGCAGTCTTACGACCTGAACCACCGAGGACTTTAATTGTCAACAGTTCACGCGCGCCAGAGTTGTCTGCTACTTTCAAGCGAGATTCTTGTTGAATCATGCGAGTGTACCTCCCTCCGGATGTTTATAGATCCGAACTGTTATTAGATGATTACTGACTCTTCTACTACTGTTACGAGACGGAAACGTTTGTCTTTAGAAAGCGGACGTGTTTCCGCGATGCGTACCACATCGCCGATTTTAGCGACATTGTTCTCATCGTGTGCTTTAAATTTCTTCGTGTAGTTTACACGTTTGCCATAAAGCTTATGACGTACTTTTGTTTCAACTGCAACGACGATCGTTTTGTCCATTTTGTCAGACACGACGCGTCCAGTGAGTACTTTACGCTTATTGCGTTCCATGAGTGTTACCTCCTCTTAAAGAATCCGATTAGATTAGCCGTTGTTGATGCCGAGTTCGCGTTCACGAAGAATCGTTTTAGCACGCGCAATCGACTTGCGTACTTCACGGATACGAGCAGGATTCTCAAGCTGACCTGTAGCCAATTGGAAACGAAGGTTAAAGAGTTCTTCTTTCCACTCGCCTACTTTACCGTTGAGCTCTTCAGTTGTTGATTGACGGAGATCAGTTGCTTTCATTCGTATCACCACCATTTTCTTCACGTTTCACGAACTTACATTTAACTGGAAGTTTGTGTGCAGCAAGACGAAGCGCCTCACGTGCTACTTCCTCAGATACACCCGCGATTTCAAACATAACTTTGCCAGGCTTAACTACAGCTACCCAGCCTTCTGGAGCACCTTTACCCGAACCCATTCGGACTTCGAGAGGCTTTTTCGTGTATGGCTTGTGTGGGAAGATCTTGATCCACACTTTACCACCACGTTTCATATAACGTGTCATTGCGATACGTGCTGATTCGATTTGACGGTTTGTGATCCAGCTCGCTTCGAGCGATTGGAGACCGAATTCACCGAAATGAACTGTTGTGCCGCGTTTTGCATTTCCGCGCATTTTACCACGGTGTACACGACGATATTTCACGCGTTTAGGTAACAACATAGTGTGTTGCCTCCTTCCTGAAAGAGTGTTTATTATTCAGCGTTTTTAGCTGTGTTGTTTTTTGTTGGAAGAACTTCACCATGGTACAACCAGACTTTAATCCCGATTTTACCATAAGTTGTGTCAGCTTCAGCTGTTCCGTAGTCGATATCGGCACGGAGTGTGTGAAGTGGAACTGTTCCTTCCGAGTACTTCTCTGATCGAGCGATATCAGCGCCACCAAGACGACCAGAAACTTCTGTTTTGATCCCTTTGATGCCAGTGCGCATCGAACGTTGGATTGATTGTTTCATTGCACGACGGAATGACACACGGCCTTCCAATTGACGAGCGATGTTTTCAGCAACAAGTTTAGCGACAGCGTCAGCGTTTTTCACTTCAACAACGTTGATGTGAACACGTTTGCCTTCAGCAAGCTTGATGATGTTTTTACGGAGTGATTCGATTTCCGAACCACCTTTACCGATAACCATACCTGGTTTCGCAGTGTGAAGTGAAATGTTTACGCGATTTGCAGCGCGTTCGATTTCTACTTTAGAAACACTAGCATCCTTCATTTTGTTTTCGATGTATTCACGAATAACGAAGTCTTCATGAAGGAGATCTGCGTAGTCTTTCTCAGCGTACCAACGCGAATCCCAGTCTTTGATAATACCAACGCGAAGACCGTGCGGATTTACCTTTTGACCCACTACATATCCCTCCTTATTTCTCAGTTACCACGATGTGGATGTGGCTTGTGCGTTTGTTAATGCGGCTTGCGCGACCCATCGCACGTGGGCGGAAGCGTTTGAGTGTTGGACCTTCGTTGACGAAGATTTCCGACACTACAAGGTTCTCAATATTCATATCGTAGTTGTGCTCTGCGTTTGCAATCGCTGACTTCAATACTTTTTCAACGATTGGCGACGCTGCCTTGTTCGTGTGAGCAAGGACAGAGAGCGCTTCGCCGACTTGTTTCCCGCGAATTAAGTCTACAACGAGACGTGCTTTGCGAGGAGCAAGACGGACCATATTAGCTGATGCTTTAGCTTGCATGGATTTGACCTCCCCTCAAATTACCGTTTCGTTTTCTTGTCTGATCCGTGACCTTTGTACGTACGTGTTGGAGCGAATTCACCAAGTTTGTGACCGACCATGTCTTCTGTCACGAATACTGGTACGTGTTTACGACCATCGTGTACACCGAACGTGTGACCCATGAATTCTGGGAAGATTGTCGAGCGACGTGACCAAGTTTTGATGACTTGCTTCTCACCAGATTCGTTAAGTTTGTCAACTTTAGCGAGCAAATGGTGATCTGCGAATGGACCTTTTTTCAAGCTGCGACCCATGATAGAACCTCCCTTTGGAATGATTCGGGAACGGCCCTTTCGAACCGCCCGAGAATCATGTAGTAATTATTTCTTACGGCGACGAAGGATGTACATGTCGCTCGATTTGTTTTTCTTACGTGTTTTAAGACCAAGAGCTGGTTTACCCCAAGGAGTAAGTGGGCCCGAACGACCGATTGGCGCACGACCTTCACCACCACCGTGTGGGTGATCAACCGGGTTCATTACAGAACCACGTACTGTTGGGCGTTTGCCTAACCAACGTGAACGTCCTGCTTTACCGATGTTTACGAGTTCGTGTTCTTCGTTACCAACTGAACCGACTGTCGCGCGGCAAGTGCCGAGGAACAAGCGTGATTCACCTGATTGAAGACGAACGATAACGTACTTGCCGTCACGTCCTTGGATTTGTGCCGATGCACCAGCCGCACGAACAAGCTGACCGCCCTTACCAGGCTTAAGCTCGATGTTGTGGATAGTAGTACCGACAGGGATGTTCATAAGTGGAAGAGCGTTCCCCACTTTGATATCCGCTTCTGGGCCAGCCATGATTTCCATGCCTACTTTGATGCCCTTAGGAGCGAGGATGTAACGTTTCTCACCATCTGCATAGTTGATGAGGGCGATGTTTGCTGAACGGTTTGGATCGTATTCGATCGTAGCAACGCGTCCGACGATGCCATCTTTGTTACGTTTGAAATCGATGATACGGTATTTACGTTTGTGTCCGCCACCTTGGTGACGTACTGTCAAACGACCTTGGTTGTTACGACCGCCTTTTTTCGAAAGCTTTTCAGTTAACGATTTTTCAGGGCGATTCGTTGTGATCTCTGCAAAGTCGAGAGATGTCATGTTACGGCGACCGTTAGTGGTCGGCTTAAACTTTTTAATTGCCATCGAGGATTCCCTCCTTTTCTTCTAAGGTAGTAAATTAACCGAGGAAGTCGATTGTGTTGCCTTCAGCAAGAGTTACGATCGCTTTTTTACGACGCGATGTGTAACCAGAGTGACGACCGACACGTTTCGCTTTCGGTTTCATGTTCATTGTGTTTACCGAAGCAACTTTCACGTTGAAGATTGTTTCGATAGCGTGCTTCACTTGTGATTTAGTCGCTTTAACGTCGATCTCGAAAACGTATTTGTTAGCTTCCATGAGGCTAACAGAACGCTCAGTGATGATAGGACGTTTGATGATATCGTATGCTTGAGCCATTATGCAAGCACCTCCTCTACCTTCGCAACCGCATCTTTAGTGAAGATGACTTTGTCGTTAGCAACGAGGTCAAGAACGTTAACGCCGGCTGCTTCGATCACAGTCACTCCTGGGATGTTACGAGCTGCGAGAGCGATAGTCTCATTGTAGTCCGCTGTGACTACAAGAGCCTTACGTTCTACTGATAGGCCAAGAAGTACAGCGACCATATCTTTTGTTTTTGGTGCATCGAAAGCAAGGCCTTCGAGGACGATCATTTCGTTGTTTTTCACTTTTGACGACAAAGCCGAGAGAAGTGCAAGACGACGAACTTTTTTAGGAAGCTTGTAAGAGTATGAACGTGGTGTTGGACCGAAGACTGTACCACCACCAACCCATTGTGGTGAGCGGATAGAACCTTGGCGCGCACGACCAGTTCCCTTTTGTTTCCATGGTTTACGGCCGCCACCGCGTACTTCCGAGCGACCTTTCGTATCGTGAGTACCTTGACGGCGTGATGCTTGTTGCATAACGATCGCGTCATAAAGTACTGAGTCATTTGGCTCGATACCGAAGATGGCTTCTGCCAATTCGATTTCGCCAACTTGTGAACCTGTTTGGTTAAGCAAAGCTACTTTAGGCATTCGTAATTCCTCCTTTCCGTGCAGTTAATTAGTTACCCTTTACCGCTGTTTTGATGATGACGTTCGACTTGCGAGCGCCTGGGATTGCGCCTTTAACGAGTACAAGGCCGCGTTCCACGTCAACTTTGACAACTTCAAGGTTTTGAATCGTTTTACGCTCGCCACCCATTTGACCAGGAAGAAGCTTCCCTTTAAATACGCGGTTAGGAGCTACAGGACCCATCGAACCAGGACGACGGTGGTAGCGCGAACCGTGAGCCATTGGTCCACGTGATTGTCCGTGACGCTTGATCGCACCTTGGAATCCTTTACCTTTCGATGTACCTGTTACGTCTACTAATTCACCTGCAGCGAAAATGTCCGCCTTGATCTCTTGACCGATTTCGTATCCTTCTACTGAAGTACGAATCTCTTTGATGAAGCGCTTAGGTGTCGCACTTGCTTTCGCAGCGTGACCTTTTGCTGGTTTGTTTTGACGTGATTCTTTGATGTCTCCGAAACCGAGTTGAAGTGCCTCGTAACCGTCTGTTTCAACCGTTTTAAGTTGAAGAACGACGTTTCCTTCGACAGCAACTACTGTTACTGGTACGACTTCGCCTGCTTCGTTGAAGATTTGAGTCATACCGAGTTTTGTTCCTAAGATTCCTTTAGCCATGAGATACACCTCCTGTTTAATAATTATTGTCTCTTCTGGCTAGTATCTACTATATGAAGAATTAAAGTTTGATTTCGATGTCAACACCTGATGGTAATTCGAGACGCATAAGCGCATCAACCGTTTTTGGTGTTGGGTTAACGATGTCGATCAAGCGTTTGTGTGTACGCATTTCGAACTGTTCACGAGCATCTTTGTACTTGTGAACGGCACGAAGGATCGTGTAGATCGATTTGTCAGTTGGAAGCGGGATTGGTCCCGAAACCTTTGCACCTGAACGCTTCGCAGTATCAACGATTTTCTCAGCTGATTGATCGAGTACGCGATGGTCGTATGCTTTTAAACGAATACGGATTTTTTCATTTGCCATGTAAGTTTCCCTCCTTTGTCGCCTATTTTAAAAATAGACAGTTCTCCGCGGAAATTTCCACACCGGCCATGGCAAAGCTGCCTGGCGTGTCATAACCTCCCGCTTCATCGCAGCGTGCTTGTGTCAGCAGAGGTATCCGATCATTGCAAATCAACGATTGGACCCGATTTCTGCTGTAAAGTCTCTCACCACTCGCACAAACACTTAATCATTATATCGAATCTACATATGAAATGCAAGATTTGATTTTTTAATTGTGCTGGATGTCTGATGAGTTGTTCAACGTTCACTAATGTAACAAGATTCGAACCCATTTGCAAGCTATTTTCCTTCTTTTGTTGAACTATTTCTTTCGAGAACCGCCGTGCCAACTCGACCTAGCGTTTCATATGGGTTCCGAAGCGTTCGGTGACGGCTTCAATCACTGAGGCGGGGGCTCGTTTGAGGCATGCTTGGACGATTCCTTCATTGAGCTCATGCGTCTCAAAATAATCCGCCAGTCGATTAAGCTTATCTTCCCGACCGATGACCGTATACAGCACGACCCACTCTTCGAGTCGCATCCAGCTGCCAATCGGTTCAATGTAGGGATGCGTATAAATCCCGTCGGTACACTTCATCCGGAAACTGGCCATCACATCGATGTCGCCCCCTTCAAACACATACTCACTAAAGTATGTCGTCATGTAGTCAGCATGCGGTTGCGTTTCGACTTTCTCGCCGACCCGGCTCAACACTTGATCCAATCGTTCGAATTGATCCGGCTCCACGAATACATCCAAGTCATTCGTCGCTTCGATGAGTCCATGATGCTTCAATAACGTCGACCCACCAAACCGGCATGCAATCCCATTCAAGCGGCATAACGTTTCGACTTGTTTTTCCATCCTCGTCACCCCTTCCTACAACATATGTCCCATCTTACCACGTCTCGCCATAAAACAAAAAAGCAGCCCGCAAAATGCGGACTGCTTGAAAGGTCAGTGTATCAATCGATTACTCGATGATTTCAGTTACTGAACCAGCGCCTACTGTACGGCCACCCTCACGGATTGAGAAACGTGTTCCGTCTTCGATCGCGATTGTAGAAATCAATTCGATCGTCAACTCGATGTTGTCTCCTGGCATTACCATTTCAGTACCTTCTGGAAGGTGAACGATACCTGTTACGTCAGTTGTACGGAAGTAGAACTGCGGACGGTAGTTCGCGAAGAATGGCGTGTGACGGCCACCCTCTTCTTTAGAAAGAACGTAGATTGAAGCTTTGAATTTTGAGTGCGGCGTGATTGAACCTGGCTTAGCAAGTACTTGTCCACGCTCGATGTCTTCACGCGATACACCACGGAGAAGAGCACCAATGTTGTCGCCAGCTTCAGCGTAGTCGAGAAGCTTACGGAACATCTCTACACCAGTACATACAGTTTTCTTAGTTTCTTCTGTAAGACCAACGATTTCAACTTCGTCGTTGACGCGGAGAACACCACGCTCAACACGACCAGTCGCTACAGTACCGCGACCAGTGATTGAGAATACGTCCTCAACTGGCATCATGAATTCTTTGTCCGTGTCACGAACTGGCTCAGGGATGTACTCATCAACTGCGTTCATGAGTTCCATGATTTTTTCTTCCCACTGAGCTTCGCCGTTAAGCGCGCCAAGTGCAGAACCTTTGATTACAGGGAGGTCGTCGCCTGGGAAGTCGTATTCAGAAAGAAGTTCACGGATTTCCATTTCAACGAGCTCAAGGAGTTCTTCGTCGTCAACCATGTCAACTTTGTTCATGAATACGACGATGAAAGGAACACCTACTTGACGTGAAAGAAGGATGTGCTCACGTGTTTGTGGCATTGGGCCATCAGTTGCCGAAACAACGAGGATTGCGCCGTCCATTTGTGCAGCACCAGTGATCATGTTTTTAACATAGTCAGCGTGACCTGGGCAGTCAACGTGTGCATAGTGGCGTTTGTCAGTTTCGTACTCGATGTGAGCTGTTGCGATTGTGATACCGCGCTCACGCTCTTCAGGAGCACCATCGATTGCGTCAAACTTTGTAGCTGTTTTCCCTTGTGCTTTTGAAAGTACAGCTGAGATCGCTGCAGTCAAAGTTGTTTTACCGTGGTCGACGTGGCCGATTGTACCAACGTTAACGTGCGGTTTAGAACGGTCGAATTTTTCTTTACCCATTCTAGATTCCTCCTCTATTAGACAATTAGTTTTTTATTTAACTAGGAAGACGTAGGCTACTTTTAACATACGTCCTCCTTAGCTTACAACAATCAATTAAGCGTTACAACCGTTATTAGCCGTTCGCTTTTTTGATGATTTCTTCTGCGATTGACTTCGGTACTTCTTCGTAGTGATCGAAGTGCATCGAGTACGTTCCGCGTCCTTGCGTACGTGAACGAAGCGATGTCGCATATCCAAACATTTCTGAAAGTGGAACCATTGCTTTAACGACTTGAGCGTTACCGCGTGCTTCCATACCTTCTACGCGTCCACGGCGTGACGTGACGTCACCCATGATGTCTCCCAAGTATTCTTCTGGGATGACAACTTCAACACGCATCATTGGCTCAAGGATGACAGCTTTCGCTTGTTCCTTAAGTTGTTTAACCGCCATCGAAGCAGCAACTTTAAACGCCATCTCGTTCGAGTCGACATCGTGGTACGATCCGAAGACGAGGGCAGCTTTAACGTCAACTACTGGGTAACCAGCGAGGATACCGTTTTCGAGAGCTTCTTCAATCCCGTTCTGAACAGCTGGGACGTATTCACGTGGTACAACACCACCGACGATCTTGTTCTCGAATGCGAATCCAGCGCCTTCTTCGTTCGGCTCGAATTCTACGACAACGTGACCGTACTGACCGCGTCCACCTGATTGACGTACGAATTTCGAATCGATCTTCGCAGCGCCACGGATTGTCTCACGGTAAGCAACTTGTGGTGCACCAACGTTAGCTTCTACTTTGAATTCGCGACGCATACGGTCAACGAGGATATCAAGGTGAAGCTCACCCATACCAGAGATGATCGTTTGACCAGTCTCTTGGTTTGTTTCAGTGCGGAAAGTTGGATCCTCTTCTGCGAGTTTCGCGAGGGCTTGACCCATCTTGTCTTGGTCGGCTTTCGATTTAGGCTCGATCGCGACCGAGATAACTGGTTCTGGGAATGTCATTGACTCGAGAACGACGTTGTCTTTCTCTGAGCAAAGCGTATCACCAGTCGTAGTATCTTTAAGACCAACGGCAGCGGCGATGTCACCAGCGTATACCATTGGAATTTCTTCACGGCTGTTCGCGTGCATTTGAAGGATACGACCGAGGCGCTCACGCTTACCTTTAGTCGAGTTCTTCACATACGAACCAGCTTGTGCTGTACCAGAGTACACGCGGAAGAACGTCAATTTACCGACGTAAGGATCCGTCATGACTTTGAACGCAAGTGCCGAGAAGGGAGCTTCGTCAGAAGGCTCACGCGTGATTTCTTCTTCTGTGTCGAGGTTAACACCTTTGATTGACTCAACATCAAGTGGTGATGGGAGGTAATCAACAACAGCGTCCAACATCAATTGAACACCTTTGTTTTTGAAGGCAGAACCAACGAGTACAGGGTAGAATTCTACGCTGAGTGTTGCTTGACGGATACCAGCTTTGAGTTCTTCGATTGAGATCTCTTCGCCTTCGAGGTATTTCATCATCAACTCTTCGTTGTAGTCAGCAACCGCTTCGATCAATTGACCGCGAAGTTCTTCAGCTTCGTCAGCCATGTCAGCTGGGTAGCCATCCGTTACTTCGATGTCAGTACCGAGGTCGTTCGTGTACATGTATGTCTTCTTCTCAACGAGGTCGATGATTCCTTTGAATTCATCTTCCGCACCGATTGGAAGTTGGATTGGGTGTGCATTTGCATGCAAGCGCTCGTGAAGTGTTTTCACCGAGTACAAGAAGTCCGCACCGATCTTATCCATCTTGTTGACGAATACGACACGTGGAACACCGTAAGTCGTCGCTTGACGCCATACAGTTTCTGTTTGTGGTTCAACACCTGACTGAGCGTCAAGTACTGCAACTGCGCCATCAAGTACACGGAGTGAACGTTCAACTTCAACAGTGAAGTCTACGTGTCCAGGTGTATCGATGATGTTTACACGGTGGCCATTCCACTGTGCAGTTGTCGCAGCAGAAGTGATCGTGATTCCACGCTCTTGCTCCTGCTCCATCCAGTCCATTTGTGAAGCTCCTTCATGAGTTTCACCAATCTTGTGGATACGACCTGTGTAATAAAGAATACGTTCAGTTGTTGTCGTCTTACCGGCATCGATGTGAGCCATGATCCCGATGTTACGAGTATTCTTTAGGGAGAATTCTCTTGCCATACTGGGTATTCTCCTTCCGCATGTGTTTTTCGTGTGCTGGCACACGATATGATTATACCCGAAAGCCACTCCATTAAGCCACCGCTTGGTGACGTGGAGTGGTCTTTACGTTTAACTTACCAACGATAGTGAGCAAACGCTTTGTTCGCTTCTGCCATCTTATGCATGTCTTCGCGTTTCTTAACAGACGCACCAGTGTTATTGGCTGCATCCATGATTTCGTTCGCGATACGTTGCTCCATCGTTTTCTCGTTGCGGAGACGAGCGTAGTTCACGAGGTAACGAAGACCAAGTGTCGTACGGCGCTCTGGACGAACTTCAACAGGAACTTGGTAGTTTGCTCCACCAACACGGCGAGCTTTAACTTCAAGTACAGGCATGATGTTGTTCATTGCTTCTTCGAACACTTCCATAGGCTCTTTGCCTGAGCGTTCAGCGATGAGGCCAAATGCGTTGTAAATGATAGTTTGAGCTGTACCTTTTTTACCGTCTAACATGACACGGTTAATGAGGCGAGTTACCAATTTCGAGTTGTAGATCGGATCTGCGATAACGTCACGACGTTCTGCACGGTTTTTACGCATCCGAGTACCCTCCTTTCAAAATTTCAGTAGTTTTTAGTTTTGCGAGAATTACTTCTTCGCAGCTTTCGGACGTTTCGTACCGTATTTAGAACGGCCTTGCATACGTCCGTCAACACCTGCAGTGTCAAGCGCACCACGAACGATGTGGTAACGTACCCCTGGTAAGTCTTTTACACGTCCTCCACGGATAAGAACAACGCTGTGTTCTTGAAGGTTGTGGCCAATACCTGGAATGTACGCAGTCACTTCGATTTGGTTAGTCAAACGAACACGAGCATACTTACGTAATGCCGAGTTCGGTTTCTTCGGAGTCATTGTACCAACACGTGTACAAACACCACGTTTCTGTGGCGAGCTCACGTTAGTTTGTGACTTGATGAAACTGTTGTAACCTTTGTTAAGTGCTGGAGAGTCAGATTTAACGACTTTCGATTTACGTCCTTTACGGACTAACTGGTTGATAGTAGGCATCTTTGAAGATCCTCCCTTCCTGAATTATGCTATTTTCTAGACCCACCGACCCGGGTGGTTCATTTAAGGTCATAACGAAACGCTTTTACGAGGCGTAGGCATTCCATGACCTCGCAAAAACGTGAGTTATACCTTGAAAGTGGCAATAATAGCAGCCAAACCTTTCCGGAGAAAGATCGGGTGACGTCCAAGTAGCTTGCCGACTGCTGGACACCGTTGTCATCGACAACAACCGATTGGCGGCACTAAATCATAGTAGCACCGCCAACCCATGCTGTCAAGACGTTTTTATTCTACCGTCGTGTCTTCGAGAACGGCTTTCGACTCTTCTTCTTTGAGATTAACATCACGGTAAACCGGCATCCCAGTACCAGCTGGAACGAGTTTCCCGATGATGACGTTCTCTTTGAGTCCGAGGAGATAGTCGCGCTTGCCTTTGATGGCAGCATCTGTCAACACACGAGTCGTTTCTTGGAACGAAGCGGCCGAGAGGAACGAATCTGTCTCGAGCGACGCTTTTGTGATTCCGAGAAGGACCGGTTTCGCTGTGGCCGGGCTCTTGCCTTCGCGAAGCGTATCTTTACACGCTTCTTTGAAGACGCTGATGTCGACGAGCGAACCAGGGAGAAGCGGCGTGTCACCAGACTCGATGACTTTGACGCGACGAAGCATTTGGCGAACCATGACTTCGACGTGTTTGTCGCCGATTTCTACCCCTTGCATGCGGTAAACTTTTTGTACTTCTTGGAGAAGATAGTTTTGAACACCAGATACACCACGGACGGCGAGCAATTCTTTCGGATCGATCGAACCTTCCGTAAAGACTTCTCCGGCTTCTACTGTATCTCCGATTTGAACACGAAGACGTGCTCCGAACGGAATCGTGTACGTACGTGTCTCACTGAGTCCTTCGACCGTGAGTTCACGCTTGTCACGCGATTCTGTAAAGTCGATGACCGTACCAGGGATTTCCGAGATGACCGCTTGCCCTTTCGGGTTACGAGCCTCGAATACCTCTTGGATACGTGGAAGACCTTGTGTGATATCATCTCCGGCTACACCACCTGTGTGGAAGGTACGCATTGTAAGCTGCGTTCCTGGCTCACCGATTGATTGCGCGGCGATGATTCCGACAGCTTCGCCGACTTCAACGTTCGAGCCAGTCGCCAAGTTGCGGCCGTAACATTTCTTACATACGCCGTGTGACGTGTTACATGTAAAGGCTGTACGGATTTCAACTCGTTCGATTCCAGCATCGACGATGTCGCGAGCGAGATCTTCGGTAATCAATTGGTTCTTCTCGACCATGACTTCACCCGTTTCCGGATGTGCCACTGTCTCGAACGCTGTACGGCCGACGAGGCGGTCATACAAGTTTTCGATTTCTTCCGTGCCTTCGCGGAGGGCGGCGACGCGGATACCGCGGTCCGTTCCACAATCTTCTTCACGGATGATGACATCTTGGGCTACGTCTACAAGGCGACGCGTCAAGTAACCTGAGTCAGCCGTCTTAAGGGCTGTATCGGCAAGACCTTTACGCGCACCGTGCGTCGAGATGAAGTACTCTTGTACCGTCAGACCTTCACGGAATGAAGATTTGATCGGAAGTTCGATGATGCGGCCAGATGGAGCGGCCATCAAACCACGCATCCCTGCGAGCTGCGTGAAGTTGGACGCGTTACCACGGGCACCTGAGTCAGACATCATGAAGATTGGGTTCAAGCGATTGAGGGATTTCATCAATCGTGATTGAATCTCATCCTTCGCTTCGTTCCAAGAGCGTACAACGCGCTCGTAACGCTCATCTTCAGTGATGAGACCGCGACGGAATGACTTCATGATTTGATCGACTTGAGTTTGCGCTTCATCAAGGATCTCTTGTTTGTCCGGAAGAACGATGATATCAGCGATTCCGACCGTCACACCGGCTTTCGTCGAGTGTTTGAAGCCGAGATCTTTCATCCGGTCAAGCATGCGGCTCGTTTCAGTCGTTTCAAACTTCTGGAACACTTCCGCGATGACTTTTCCAAGGAATCCTTTTTTGAACGGTTCGACCAAAGGACGTGAGGCGATTTCTTCCGCCACGTTGGCACCTTTGTCGATGAAGTACTTGTCAGGCGTTGCTTCCTGCAAGTTTTCCATCGTCGGCTCGTTCAAGTATGGGAACGTGTTCGGCAAGATCTCGTTAAAGATCATCTTACCGACCGTTGTGATCAACAATTTCTCGTTTTGCTCATCTGTGAACGTTGGGTTGTTGAGCGTACGTGCTGGAAGAGCGACACGTGTATGCAAGTGGACATAGCCATTTTGATACGCGATGAGCGCTTCGTTCACGTTCGACAAAATTTTCCCTTGTCCGACGGCATCGTCGCGTTCAAGCGAGATGTAGTAGTTACCGAGGACCATATCCTGCGATGGTGTAACAACTGGTTTTCCGTCTTTCGGGTTCAAGATGTTTTGCGCTGCGAGCATGAGAAGACGAGCTTCCGCTTGTGCTTCAGCAGAAAGTGGTACGTGAACCGCCATTTGGTCACCATCGAAGTCGGCGTTGTAAGCCGTACATACGAGCGGGTGAAGGCGAATCGCGCGACCTTCGACGAGAATCGGTTCGAAAGCTTGAATCCCTAGGCGGTGAAGCGTTGGGGCACGGTTCAAGAGAACCGGATGCTCACGAATGACTTCTTCGAGGACGCCCCAGATTTCTGGTTGCATCTTCTCAATCTTACGTTTGGCGTTCTTGATGTTCGACGCGATGCCGCGACCGACAAGTTCTTTCATCACGAACGGTTTGAAGAGTTCAAGGGCCATCTCTTTCGGGAGACCACATTGGTACATCTTCAAGTTCGGACCAACGACGATAACCGAACGTCCTGAATAGTCGACCCGTTTACCAAGAAGGTTTTGACGGAAACGACCTTGTTTCCCTTTCAACATATGTGAAAGTGATTTGAGGGGACGGTTACCTGGTCCTGTGACCGGACGACCACGACGACCGTTGTCGATGAGGGCGTCAACCGCTTCTTGAAGCATACGCTTCTCGTTTTGCACGATGATGTTCGGCGCGCCGAGATCGAGCAAACGTTTGAGACGGTTGTTCCGGTTGATGACTCGACGATACAAATCGTTCAAGTCAGATGTCGCAAAGCGTCCACCGTCGAGCTGCACCATCGGGCGAAGCTCTGGCGGAATGACAGGAAGTACTTCAAGAATCATCCAATCTGGATCATTGCCTGACGTGAAGAACGCATCGAGCACTTCAAGACGTTTAATCGCACGTGTACGACGTTGGCCTTGAACCGTCTTCAATTCTTCGCGGAGTTCTCCGACTTCCTTCTCGAGTTGAACGTCTTGAAGGAGTGTACGGATCGCTTCTGCACCCATGTCTGCTCTGAAGTCGCTGCCGTATTTTTCACGGTAGAGACGGTATTCTTTTTCCGAGAGAAGTTGTTTCTTCTCAAGCGGAGTATCACCTGGCTCCGTCACAACGTACGACGCGAAGTAGATTACTTCTTCGAGCGCACGAGGTGACATATCGAGAACAAGCCCCATTCGGCTTGGAATCCCTTTGAAGTACCAGATGTGCGAAACTGGTGCCGCGAGCTCGATATGGCCCATACGCTCGCGACGCACTTTCGCTTTCGTCACTTCAACGCCACAACGGTCACAAATGACTCCTTTATAACGGATTCGTTTGTATTTCCCGCAGTAACATTCCCAGTCTTTCGTAGGACCGAAGATTCGTTCACAGAACAATCCGTCCTTCTCTGGTTTAAGTGTACGATAGTTGATCGTTTCCGGCTTTTTGACTTCCCCGTAAGACCACGAACGGATCTTCTCGGGTGAAGCCAAGCCGATTTTCATATATTCAAATCGATTAACATCTACCAAGGGGCCGACCTCCCTTTTCGCCTTATTCCTCTTCCGTAACAGTCGGTTGAACGACTTGTTCTAACGCCGATGTTGCGTTCGGGATGTTGTCGTCATCTTCATCTTTCATTTCAACTTCTTCATCGTCCGCAGACATCATCTTGACTTCCATACCGAGCGCTTGGAGCTCTTTGATCAAGACGCGGAATGACTCAGGAACGCCCGCTTTCGGAACGCTCTCACCTTTCACGATGGCCTCGTATGCTTTCACACGACCAACCGTGTCATCCGACTTGATTGTAAGAATCTCTTGGAGCGTGTAGGCTGCGCCGTACGCTTCAAGTGCCCATACTTCCATCTCACCAAAACGCTGTCCACCGAACTGTGCTTTACCACCGAGCGGTTGTTGCGTGACGAGCGAGTATGGTCCTGTCGAACGAGCGTGAAGTTTATCGTCAACCATGTGCGCGAGTTTGATCATATACATGACACCGACCGAGACGCGGTTATCGAACGGTTCACCAGTACGACCGTCGTAGAGACGAGTCTTGGCATCTTTGTCCATTCCAGCTTCTTCAATCGTTGCCCATACGTCTTCCTCACGCGCACCATCGAATACAGGTGTCGCCACTTTGATGCCGAGCTTTTTAGCCGCCATTCCAAGGTGGAGTTCGAGTACCTGACCGATGTTCATCCGTGATGGTACACCTAGTGGGTTAAGCATGATGTCAATCGGTGTGCCGTCCGGCATGTATGGCATGTCTTCTTCAGGGAGAATGCGCGAGATAACACCTTTGTTACCGTGACGTCCCGCCATCTTATCCCCTTCGTGAATCTTACGTTTTTGAACGATGTAGACACGAACCATTTGGTTCACGCCTGGTGAGAGTTCGTCACCGTTTTCACGGTCGAACACTTTGACGTCCAAGATGATGCCGTCGCCGCCGTTTGGTACACGGAGTGACGTATCACGGACTTCACGTGCCTTCTCACCGAAGATCGCGTGCAAGAGACGCTCTTCCGCCGTCAATTCAGTCACACCTTTAGGCGTAACTTTACCGACGAGGATATCGCCATCCTTGACTTCCGCACCGATGCGGATGATCCCACGGTCGTCCAAGTTGCGAAGCGCGTCATCCCCGACGTTTGGAATATCACGTGTGATTTCCTCAGGTCCGAGTTTCGTGTCGCGTGATTCTGACTCGTACTCTTCGATATGAATCGATGTGTACACGTCATCTTTCACGAGGCGTTCACTCATGATGATCGCATCCTCATAGTTGTAACCGTCCCATGTCATGAAGG
Source organism: Exiguobacterium sp. E4787 (assembly GCF_018618375.1). NCBI lineage: Bacteria > Bacillati > Bacillota > Bacilli > Caryophanales > Exiguobacterium > Exiguobacterium sp. E4787. Next base: position 31,946 of record NZ_JACSLY010000015.1, read on the forward strand.
CGACGACGACGTTACGGCCGAGCGCGAGCTCACCCATATCCATCGACGGACCGTCAGCAAGGATTTCTCCTTTTTCGACACGGTCGCCAGCAGCGATGATCGGCTTCTGGTTGTAGCATGTCCCTTGGTTCGAACGGACATACTTTTGAAGTTTATAGCGGTCAAGGTCACCTGATACCTCAGAACCGTTCACGTCAGACGTGCGGCGGACCAAGATTTCACGCGCTGTGACACGCTCGACGACACCTGGGAATTTCGCGATAATCGCGGCCCCAGAGTCTTTCGCTGACACATACTCCATCCCAGTACCGATAATCGGTGAATCTGGTTGAAGAAGTGGTACAGCTTGACGTTGCATGTTCGCTCCCATGAGGGCACGGTTCGAGTCATCGTTCTCAAGGAACGGGATACATGCCGTTGCGGCAGAAACAACCTGTTTCGGCGAAACGTCCATATAATCGACTCGGTTCGGCTCAACTGACAAGTTTTGTCCGCGGAAACGGCAAAGGACTTGTTCGTTGGCGAATCCGCCTTCTTCTGTGAGCGGCATGTTCGCCTGGGCGACGACGTAGAGATCTTCTTCATCCGCCGTCATATATTGAATCTCGCTCGTGACGAGACCTGTTTCAGGGTCGACTCGACGGTACGGAGCTTCAATGAAGCCGTACTCGTTTACTTTCGCATAAGACGAAAGCGAGTTGATGAGACCGATGTTTGGTCCTTCTGGCGTTTCGATTGGACACATCCGACCGTAGTGCGAATAGTGAACGTCTCGAACTTCGAAACCGGCACGTTCACGTGTCAAACCACCCGGTCCAAGTGCAGAGAGACGACGCTTGTGCGTGAGCTCTGCGAGCGGGTTTGTTTGGTCCATGAACTGTGACAATTGCGAACTACCGAAGAACTCTTTCAGCGACGCGATTACCGGGCGAATGTTGATTAACGCCTGTGGTGTGATCGCGTTTTGATCTTGAATCGACATCCGTTCTTTAACGACACGTTCCATACGAGAAAGCCCGATCCGGAATTGGTTTTGGAGAAGTTCTCCGACTGAACGAAGACGACGGTTTCCTAAGTGGTCGATGTCATCTGTTGTTCCGACTTCATGTAGTAAGTTAAAGAAGTAGTTGATCGATGCGATGATATCAGCCGGCGTGATGTGTTTCACGCTGCGGTCGATATTGCCGTTACCGATAATGTTCAAGATACGCTCTCCATCTGGGTCATCTGGTGAGATTACTTTGATCGATTGAAGACCGAACGGTTCACCTTCAGCGACGCCGCCTGTCGGCTCAGCATCCATATAACCGAGGCCGTTCTCCAAGTGTGGAAGAACGCGGTCAAGGTTGCGACGATCGAGCACAGTTCCAGCTTCAGCGATGACTTCGCCTGTTTCTGGGTCAACGAGCGTCTCGGCCAATTTTTGACCGAAGAGACGGTTTTTAAGATGAAGTTTTTTGTTCATCTTGTAGCGACCGACGTTTGCGAGGTCGTAACGTTTTGGGTCGAAGAAACGAGAAACGAGAAGTGACTTCGCGTTCTCAACCGTTGGTGGTTCACCAGGGCGGAGACGCTCGTAAATTTCGATTAACGCTTTTTCTGTTGATTCTGTATTATCTTTTTCAAGGGTGTTACGAAGATACTCGTCATCCCCGAGAAGGTCGATAATCTCTTGGTCCGTACCGAAACCGAGGGCACGCAACAACACCGTTACCGGGATTTTGCGGGTACGGTCAATACGAACGTAAACGATATCTTTGGCGTCTGTCTCAAGTTCGAGCCATGCACCACGGTTCGGAATCACAGTCGCTCCGAAGCCACGCTTACCGTTTTTATCGAGTTTCGCGTTGTAATAAACGCTTGGTGAACGAACGAGCTGGGAAACGATAACGCGTTCTGCACCGTTAATGATAAACGTTCCCGATTCTGTCATGAGCGGGAAATCCCCCATGAACACTTCTTGTTCTTTGAGCTCACCTGTCTCTTTGTTTTGCAAACGTACTTTTACGCGCAATGGCGCAGAGTAAGTTACGTCTCGCTCCTTCGACTCATCGATCGAATACTTCGGCTCACTGAGCGAATAGTCGATGAACTCGAGCACGAGGTTTCCGGTGAAGTCGGAGATTGGCGAAATGTCCGTAAACATCTCTTTCAATCCTTCACGCAAGAACCACTCGTAAGAAGCAGTTTGAATTTCAATCAAATTCGGAAGCTCTAATACCTCACTGATACGGGCAAAGCTTCTTCTCTGACGGTGACGACCGTACTGAACAAGTTGACCAGTCAACTGATTCACCTCTCAGACCCCCAATTCTCTATCGAATTTTTCGGGCGTAATAATCGAACATTGTCATTGAATGTCGCCTCTTTTCCGCGTCTAAAAAGCGGCAAACGCGGCAGTTCAAAGCGAATTCCATTCCAATGGCATTTTATAATGTTAGCATATACGTTATAGCGAGTCAACAAGACTTCACCGTTTGTCAAGAGCGAATTGCCCGGAAAATGAAATAGCCCTTTTCTTTCGCAACCGTCTCGACTTGACCGAACACATCTTCAAGCAACTTCTTGGCAGAAGGCGCTCCTTGTTTCTTTTGAATAACGACGTAGAGCGCTCCACCTACGACAAGGTGTGTATACGCATCGCGCAAAATCATGTGGACCACTTGCTTCCCGGCCCGAATCGGCGGATTGGTCACGATTGCGGCGAACTGTTCATCACCGACTCCGTCATAAGCGTGGCTGAGTCGCGTCTCAATCGTCACCCCATTTTGGGCGGCGTTTTGCTCTGACAAGGCAAGCGCTCGCTCGTTCACGTCGACGAGGAGTGCTTCACGCCCAGAGGCGTCGGCAAGCGAGATCCCCATCGGACCGTAGCCGCAGCCCACATCTAAAATGCGTCCTTCAACATCGGGCACTTCAAATGATTCGATTAAGAGACGTGACCCAAAATCGACCGATCCTTTCGAGAACACGCCGCGGTCCGAGGTGAAGCGATATGTCTTCCCTCGCAACTCAAACGTCCATGTCTCAGGGGCACTTTTCGAACTAGGGTCGTTCGTATAGTAATGATCTCCCATGCATTGAACCTCCTAACCCACTCTTCAAGGAAATAAAAGAAGCTCGCCATAGCGAGCTTCTATAGGTTGTAGAAGTAAAAGTTAGATTACTTAACTTCGACAGTTGCGCCAGCTTCTTCAAGCTTAGCTTTGACTGCGTCTGCATCTTCTTTAGAAACGCCTTCTTTGACTGGAGCTGGAGTTCCGTCAACGAGTGCTTTCGCTTCTTTAAGACCGAGGCCTGTAAGTTCACGTACCGCTTTGATGACGTTGATTTTACCAGCGCCAGCGTTTGTGAGGATTACGTCGAATTCAGTTTGCTCTTCAGCTGCTGCTGCGCCTGCGCCTGCAACTGCTACTGGAGCTGCTGCTGATACGCCGAATTCTTCTTCGATTGTTTTTACGAGTTCGTTAAGTTCGAGAACCGTCATTGATTTGAGGTCTTCGATGAATTGCTCTTTGTTGAAAGCCATTATGGTTTTCCTCCTTTGATGTTGTAAAGATTGGTTTTAGTTACGCTACGAGACAAAAATTAAGCAGTTTGCTCTTCTTTTTGTTCTGCGATTGCGTTTGTTGCGACTGCGAGCCCACGGATTGGAGCTTGAAGGACGCTGAGAAGCATCGAGAGAAGACCATCGCGTGATGGAAGTTCTGCGAGGGCTTTAACTTCTTCAAGTGAAGTCACTTTGCCTTCGATGATTCCGCCTTTCAATTCGAGCGCTTTGTGCTCTTTCGAGAAGTCGTTCAAGATCTTCGCTGGAGCTACAACGTCTTCGTTCGAGAACGCGATTGCTGTAGGGCCAGTGAAGACTTCGTCAAGACCTTCGAAGTTCGACTGAACTGCTGCGCGGCGAAGAAGACCGTTTTTGTATACTTTGAACTCGATTCCAGCGTCACGGAGTGATTTACGGAGTGTAGTCACTTCTTCAACTGTAAGTCCACGGTAGTCAACAACGATTGTCCCAACGCTTGCTTGCATTTTCTCAGCGATTTCATCGACGAGTGCCGATTTCTGAGATACGATTTTTTCGCTTGCCATGTGTTTGCACCTCCTAGTCATTTCTTATACCGGACGAGAGGCTGCTCTTCAAAAAGAAATCCCTCGTATGAAGACATACGAGGGCGTAATTGTTTGAAAGTAAACCTGTGACAACAGGCTCAAGTTCGAGCAAAGACACCTCGGAAGGGTTTACGGACCGATGTCCACCTTCTGTCTACGGTAATCCAACATATTCGGTTGAACGTGTATTACTTTAACAGCGGTATCACACGTTGTCAACAGTTTATTTCAAGTAGATTACTTGATGAAGTCGGCAGTCGCGACACGGATCCCAGGACCCATTGTCGAAGAAAGCGCGATGTTTTTAAGGTAAGTTCCTTTTGCAGTAGCAGGCTTCACTTTCATGAGCGTCTCGATGATTGTCTCGATGTTCTCAGAGAGTTTCGTTGCTTCAAACGATTTCTTACCAACTGGTACGTGGATGTTACCGGCTTTGTCAACGCGGTACTCTACTTTACCAGCTTTGATGTCAGCGATTGCTTTCGTCACATCAAACGTAACTGTGCCTGTTTTCGGGTTAGGCATGAGGCCTTTAGGTCCGAGAACGCGACCAAGTTTACCAACTTCGCCCATCATGTCAGGTGTCGCAACGATTACATCGAAGTCGAACCATCCTTGTTGGATTTTAGTGATGAACTCAGAGTCACCGACATAGTCAGCGCCAGCCGCTTCAGCTTCTTTAACTTTTTCGCCTTTTGCGAAGACGAGAACTTTTTGTGTTTTACCAGTACCGTGTGGAAGTACGACGGCACCGCGGATTTGTTGGTCCGCTTTCTTCGGATCTACGCCGAGACGGACAGCAACTTCGATTGTTTCATCGAATTTAGCAGTAGCTGTTTTTTGAACGAGTTCAACGGCCTCAGCGAGTTCGTATGACTTCATGCGATCAACAAGCTTAGCTGCTTCTTGGTGTTTTTTACCCATGATTCTTTTCCTCCTTGTGGTTAGCGGAATTTCCTCCCACATAATGAAGGGATTGAAGGTGAGCGTAATATTCACCGACAATCCCAGAGACTAATAAATTAGTCTTCGATTACAATACCCATACTACGCGCAGTACCTTCAACCATAAGCATCGCTGTTTCAACAGACGACGCATTAAGGTCAGGCATTTTAAGTTCAGCGATTTCGCGAACTTTATCACGCTTAACCGTTGCTACCTTCTTACGGTTTGGTTCACCAGAACCGCTCTCGATACCAGCAGCTTTCTTCAAAAGAACTGCAGCTGGTGGAGTTTTCGTAATGAATGTAAACGAACGATCTTCGTATACCGTAATGACTACAGGAATAATCAATCCGGCTTGGTCTTGTGTACGAGCGTTGAACTCTTTACAGAATCCCATGATGTTAACACCTGCTTGACCAAGTGCTGGTCCTACTGGTGGTGCTGGGTTAGCTTTACCAGCTGGGATTTGAAGTTTAACGAGTTTAGTAACTTTTTTCGCCACGAGACACACCTCCTTAAGTCTAAAATGTGGTTTCTTGGACGTTGTGCGCCCTCCCACTCAATCTATTAGGTCGAGTTTGTACCGAAATAAAGCACAACATCAAACATTTCCGATTGTACCATCCGTTCCCGAGAATGGCAAGTGGGTTTAGTTAATTTTCTGAACTTGTTCGAAATCAAGTTCAATTTTTGTTTCACGGCCGAACATGTCAACGACAACTTTGAGCTTCTCTTTCTCGGCTTCGATTTCATCAATCGTTCCTTCGAAGTTCTCAAATGCGCCTTCTTTGACACGGACGAGGTCGCCGAGTTCGTAGTTGTAACGATCTTTCTTCTCGATGAGACCCATCTGTGACAAGACGTTCGTCACTTCGTCCGGTTGAAGCGGAATCGGCTTAGCGCCGCCGCCCGTCGAACCGAGGAAGCCTGTGACGTTCGGTGTGTTCCGAACGACATACCATGAATCATCCGTCATGATCATTTCGACGAAGACGTAACCTGGGAAGCTTTTCACTTCTTTTTCTTTAATCTTCTTCTCGCCACTCTTGAGCGTGACTTCTTCTTGCGTTGTTTCAGTCGGAACGAGGACGCGGAAAATTTTATCTTCCATGTTCATCGAACCGATTCGACGTTCTAGGTTTTCTTTGACGTTGTTTTCAAATCCAGAATACGTCTGGACAACAAACCATTGTTTCTCCACGGCTTTCACCTCTTTCCTTAGTTAATCAATAGGTTGACGAGATAACTGACACCAGTATCTACGCCGAACACGAACAGGCCGATCACGACGACCGTCGCGATGACCGTGATGGTATATTTTGTGAGCTCTTTACGAGTCGGCCAACTCGTTTTCTTTAACTCTTTCCATACATCGCGCAAAAAGTTCATGGTAGCTTCCTCCTACGTTGAATGCCAATCTACGTTACTTTGATTCTCGATGTGTCGTATGTGCATTGCAACGACGACAGAACTTTTTCAGTTCGAGCCGCGTCGTCACGTCGTCTTGCTTCACGGTCGAGTAACCGTTCGCTCCGCAATCCGAACACGCGAGACTTACTTTCTTTGCCATTCATAAGCGCCCCTTTCGACAGCTCTCCCACTAAAAAAGAGCGAAAAAAAAACGCCTCCTGTAAATGGCGTCTACGGACAAGGCGCTACCTTAAAAGTATCACATAGGAGGCGTGCGGTCAATATCGGTTAGCTCGTCAGCGTTTTGACGTCGACATGCCGCTCAAACTTTTTCTTCACGCGCTGTAACGCGTTATCAATCGACTTCACGTGACGGTCGAGGTCGTCTGAGATTTCTTGATACGAACGGCCGTCCAAATAAAGACGTAACACTTTTCGTTCCAAGTCACTCAGGAGCTCTTCCATCTTTTCTTCCATGAACAGTTGCTCTTCACGCGTGACGAGCAGATCTTGCGGGTCCGTCGGATGCGGCGGCAAAATCACATCAAGTAGCGTCCGGTCCGACTCGTCGTCAAAAATCGGCTTATCGAGCGAGACGTAAGAGTTGAGCGGAATATGTTTTTGACGTGTCGCCGTTTTAATGGCAGTGATCATTTGACGCGTGATGCACATCTCAGCAAAACTTTTGAACGAGGCGAGCCGTTCGTCCCGATAGTCTCGTACCCCTTTATACAGACCGATCATCCCTTCTTGGACGATATCTTCATGGTCGGCACCGATCAAAAAGTAAGACCGCGCCTTCGCCCGTACGAAATATCGGTAACGTTCAATCAAAAACTCAAGAGCGTCGCTATCCCCTTCGTTACGCGCAAGAAAGACGAGCTCTTCGTCGGACATGTTTTCAAACTGCTCGTATGGCCATCCGTTCATGTTTCCTACCCCCCGGCGATTGATGAACTTATGTAAGTTTGTGCTCTCATTATAGGCGCCGTTTAAAACGACCGTCAAATAAAATTCTAAAAATTCCGTCAATTGCAATTCGTGTAACTCATACAAGTAATAGTATACAACATTTCTTTTCAAAAAAATGTCAAATTAAAAACAAAGACGAGTCCATTTCATGAACTCGTCCGTGAGTTTCGTCACCGCTTCATTTTCGACGACGAATTTCTTCTAATCGAGCCCGCACGTCTGGGGTGAGGTCGATTGTTTTTCGGTTGGATCGGTCCTGCTCAAGCGCCGACCGTTCTTGGTCGATTAACTGTTGCGCCTGTTTCCAATCTTTGAGCAGTTCGGCCGCGGGCACGCGGAGGGCGCCTTGACCGAAGATGACCCATTGCTCGGTGAAATCGTTCGTCGCGACGAATAACGTGACGAGACGATCATCGACGAGTTCATGGGCGCGTCGCTCAATCCATTCGTCCGCGGTCTCGTTCTCTTTCGTGTAAATGACCGCGATCCGACTCTGTTTCGCTTTCGACTCTCGTCCATAACGCATATGCGCATCGAAGACGATCGTCACTTCACGACCTGTGACCGCCTGATACTCGGCCATCGCTTCAATCAAATCGGTACGTGCCTTCTCAAAATCGATGTCGCGCAGTTTGCGAAGGTGTGGCCAAGCGCCAATGATGTTATACCCATCCACGAGGAGCAGTTCCCGTTTCTTGATACTCATGACAACGGGTTACGTGAGCGATGCACTTCATACAATAGAAGTGCGGCCGCGACCGAGGCGTTCAGCGATGTGACATGACCGACCATCGGCATGTGGACGAGGAAGTCACACGACTCGCGCACGAGACGGCTCATCCCTTTGCCCTCACTGCCGATGACAACGACGAGTGGCATGTTCCCATCGAGGCGGCGATAGTCTTGGCTCTCGCTCGCGTCCGTCCCGACGACCCATAACCCTTTTTCTTTCAACTCTTCAAGCGTCCGCGTCAAGTTCGTGACGCGTGCGACCGGGATGTACTCGATTGCGCCCGTTGATGCTTTCGCCACCGTCTGCGTCAATCCGACCGAGCGGCGCTTCGGAATGATGATTCCGTGGGCTCCGACCGCATCCGCCGTCCGAAGAATCGAACCGAGGTTGTGCGGGTCTTCGAGCTCATCGAGCAAGATGAAGAGCGGTGTCTCCCCTTTCGACTCAGCGAGCGCGAACATGTCTTCCACCGACTTATATTCGTAAGCGGCAACCGCGGCGACAACGCCTTGGTGATGTTCACTGCCGGCCATCTTCTCGAGTTTCGTCTTCGGGACGAATGAGATTTGGACTGACGCCTCGTTGGCCATCCCGATGATTTGGGCGAGCGGCCCTTTCTGTTGGCCTTCCATGATGAAGACCTTGTTCATGTCACGTCCGCTCCGGAGCGCTTCCATGACCGGGTTGCGCCCGTATAAGAAGTCGATTCCTTCTTCCATCACATCGACTTCTTGGTAATCCGGTCGTTCTAGTTTCTGACGTTGCGGACGGTCGTTCCGTTCGCCACGTGGGCGTTCATTCCGTTCGCCGCGTGGACGGTCGAATGAGCGTTGCTCCCTTGCTCCGTCATGTCGTTTCGAATGACTCGGTTTCGAGCCATGTGAACGCTTGTTCGATGAGTTCTTCAAGACGATCCCTTCTTTCCATTAGGTATGTGTAACCAATCAATGCTTCGAACGCGGTCGAGTAACGATACGTATGAACATCTGTCCGCTTCGGGATTGAACCGGATTTCGCATTCTTCCCACGGCGGACGATGGCCGTTTCGTCCTCGCTTAAAAATCCTGTCTCGAGCCAGTGGGTCACGACCCCGGCCTGTGCGCCCGCATTTACATAGCGGATGGCGCCGCGGTGGAGATCGTTCGGCTTCGTCATTCCTTGTCCGAGTAGTCGTTTGCGTACCGCCATCTCATAGACGGCGTCCCCCATGTAGGCGAGGGCGAGAGCGTTCAGTTGAGGAGCCTGTTGTTTCATGACCGCTTCCACCGCACCCCTTGGGCCGTATCTTCGAGTTGAATGTTCTGCTCTTTCAACAAGTCACGAATCTCATCGGCACGCGCGAAGTTCCGCTCTGCCCGGGCCGTGTTCCGTTCTTGAATCAATTGATCGATTTCCGCGTCAAGCAATTCCACTTCGTTCGCAATCGTTAAACCGAGTACGCCCGTCAACTCTTCGAACAGGGCGATTACGTGTTCCAACGTCGTTTTCGAGACGTGGTCCGCCTTTGCGTAAATGTTGGCTTCACGCGCCAAGTCGAATAAGACCGTCACCGCGTTCGCCGTGTTAATATCGTCATCCATTGCTTCGATGAACGTGGTTTTAATCGTCGCGAGCTTACGTTCCATCGCCTCACTCGGCTCTTCAAGGCCGGCTGTGACCGACAGGCGGTACTCGACGTTTTGGTACGCTTCTTTGATGCGGTCCCATCCGTTCGCCGCTTGTTCAATCAACTCACGACTGTAGTTGATCGGGTGGCGATAATGGACCGATAACATGAAGAAGCGGAGTACCATCGCATCGACTTCTTTCAACGCTTCGTGGACGAGCAGGAAGTTGCCGAGCGATTTGGACATCTTCTCGTTCTCGATATTGATGAATCCGTTATGGAGCCAATAGTTGGCGAACTTCGTATGGTTGCATGCCTCCGACTGGGCAATCTCGTTCTCATGGTGCGGGAATTTGAGATCATGCCCCCCGGCGTGAATATCAATCGTCGCGCCGAGGTGTTTTTTTGCCATCGCCGAGCACTCGATGTGCCAGCCTGGACGACCTTGCCCCCATGGACTTTCCCATGCCGGCTCACCTGGTTTCGCAGCTTTCCATAGGACGAAATCGAGCGGGTCTTCTTTCTTCTCCCCGACGTCGACGCGTGAGCCTGCGCGTAAGTCTTCAATCGACTGCTGGCTCAGTTTGCCGTACGTCTCAAACTTGCGCGTCCGGAAATAGACGTCCCCGCCTGCTTCATACGCAAAGTCTTGTGTCTCGAGTTCGCGGATGAACGTGATAATCTCTTCCATCGTGTCCGTGACACGCGGGTGGACGTCCGCCGGTAACACGTTCAAGGCACCTGTGTCTGCCAAATACGCGTCGATATACCGATTCGTCAACGTCCCGACGTCTTCTCCTAGCTCATTGGCGGTCCGGATGATTTTATCGTCGACATCTGTGAAGTTGAGGACGTATTTGACGTCATAGCCCCGGTATGTCAAGTAACGGCGGACCGTATCAAAGGCAATCGCCGGACGGGCGTTGCCGACGTGGATGTAATTGTAAACGGTCGGTCCACATACATACATCGACACTTTCCCAGGTACGATTGGTACAAACGGCTCTTTTTTATTCGTGAGGCTGTTGTAAAACTGAATCATGTGTATTCTCCTCCATCCGTTTCTCTAATGAAGCAAGTTTGTCTTCTAGCTGAGCGACAGCACGTTCCAGCCGCTCTTGGCACTCGCGGTCCGGGTCGGGGAAGCGGTGATCGAGGTCATGCTGTTTGACCCGCTCGCCGTTCCGGATGACGACCCGGCCTGGAATCCCGACGACGGTCGAGTCGGACGGGACGTCTTTTAAGACGACGGAACTCGCCCCGATTTTGGCGCAATCACCAATCGTAATATTCCCGAGCACTTTCGCACCGGCCGAAATCAACACGTCGTTCCCAATCGTCGGGTGACGTTTTCCTTTTTCTTTTCCCGTTCCGCCGAGCGTCACGCCCTGATAAATGGTGACGTCATTGCCGATAATCGCCGTCTCGCCGATGACAATCCCAAACCCATGGTCGATGAACAGCCGTTCGCCAATGACTGCCCCCGGGTGAATTTCCACCCCCGTTAACCAACGACTCGTCTGCGCAATCAACTTGGCTAACAGCTTCGTATTACGTTTCCATAGGCCATGTGCGAGTCGATGCGCCCAAAGCGCATGCAATCCTGGATACGTTAAGACAACTTCCGCCTTTGAGCGAGCAGCCGGGTCAAGTTCGAGCACATTTTGAATGTCGGCCCGTACACTTTTCCAAAATCCCATAATTGTTCTCCTTTTCCATATCAAAAACAAAGACGCCCCTGTGCCAAGGCACAGAGACGCCGTAAGCGCGGTTCCACTCTGTTTGGGAAAGTTCCCCTCTCATGTCTCGTTAACGCCGAGTCGCGGTCCCGACTACGTATCGCCGGAACGGCTCCGAGGTGCACTTCGACGGGGGACGCTTCTAGAACTTCCAGCCTAGGTTCTAGTCTCTGTTAAGTGTCATACCGCTTACTTTCCTCATCGTTGCCTTTAAGCTAATAATGTTGTGAGACGTGCCAAGACACGCTCTTTGCCAATCAGTGAAATGGCGTTCGGAAGCTCTGGTCCGTGCGTCTGCCCGGTCGTCGCGACCCGGATCGGCATGAACAAGTTCTTTCCTTTTTGGCCAGTCGCCTTTTGTGTCGCTTTCGTCGCTGCTTTGACGGCTTCCGGCGTGAAGTCTTCGATTGCTTCAAGTTGAGTCTTGAACTCGGCGAGGACAGCCGGTACCGTTTCGCCAGCGAGGACCGCATTGGCCTCTTCGTCGTATTCGACCTCATCCTTAAAGAACAGATCTGTCAACGTCACGATTTCAGCACCGTGTGTCATTTGTTCTTTATAGAGGGCGATCAACGCTGTCGCCCAATCGGCTTGTTCCATCGACAAGGCGTTCGGTAAACGTCCTGCTTCTTGTAAGAATGGTAAACTGAGTGCCACCACTTCGTCAAGCGAAGCCTGTTTCATATAGACGCTGTTGATCCAAGCAAGCTTCTGTTGGTCAAAGACGGCCGGGCTCTTCGACAGACGACCCGCATCAAACATCTCGATGAACTCGTCTTTCGTGAAGATTTCCTCTTCTCCGACCGGCGACCAGCCGAGGAGCGAGATGAAGTTAAAGAGTGCCCCCGGAAGGTATCCGAGATCAGCGTATTGTTCGATGAACTGAATGATCGACTCATCACGCTTCGATAACTTCTTATGGCTCTCGTTATAAATCAACGTCATATGACCAAACGCCGGATAGTCCCAACCGAGTGCGTCATAGACCATCATCTGTTTCGGCGTGTTGGCGATATGGTCGTCCCCGCGCAACACGTGGCTGATTTTCATCAAGTGGTCGTCGACGACGACGGCGAAGTTGTACGTCGGGATACCGTCCTGTTTGACGATGACCCAGTCGCCGAAGTCTTTCGACTCGAACGAGACGTCACCTTTGACGACATCGGTCCACTTGTACGTGACCGACTCCGGTACACGAATCCGAATCGACGGTTTCCGTCCTTCGGCTTCGAAAGCAGCCCGCTCTTCGTCGCTCAAGTTACGGTGGGCACCCGAATACCGTGGTGCTTCACCACGCGCGATTTGAGCCTCACGCTCCGCCTCGAGTTCTTCCGACGTCATATAGCACTTATACGCGAGTCCGTTGTCCATCAACTCGTTCACGTATTTATTGTATAGGTCGAGTCGTTCCATTTGGAAGTAAGGACCGTGGTCGCCGCCGCGGCCTGGACCTTCATCCCAATCGATCCCGAGCCATTCCAAGTACTTCATTTGGCTTTCGACACCGTTCTCCACGTTCCGTTTTTGGTCCGTGTCCTCGATTCGAAGAATCATCTTCCCGCCTGCATGGCGAGCATACAAGTAGTTAAATAGCGCGGTCCGGGCGTTCCCAATATGAAGGTGACCCGTCGGACTCGGCGCATAGCGTACGCGCACTTCACTCATAATATTTCCACCTTTCTTCTCTTCTGCCCAAATAGTATACCACTTTTGTCAAGCACGGTTGAGCAGGATGACCGCCTGGGCGGCAATTCCTTCTTCACGTCCGGTGAAGCCTAGTTTTTCAGTCGTCGTCGCTTTGACGTTCACTTGGCCGATGTCCGCCTCGAGCAAGTCAGCAATCACCGCTCGCATGTCATCGATATACGTCCGCAGTTTCGGACGCTCCGCCATCACGGTCGCATCGACGTTGCCGAGCACGTATCCTTCCGCTTTGACGAGCTGCCAGACGTGTCGCAACAACACTTTCGAGTCGGCGTCTTTAAACTCCGGGTCTGTATCCGGGAAATGCTTGCCGATATCCCCCGCCGCAATCGCTCCGAGCGCTGCGTCGGCAATCGTATGCAATAAGACGTCCGCATCCGAGTGGCCAAGCAGGCCGCGGTCGTGTGGAATCTCGATTCCCCCTAAAATGAGCGGACGCCCTTCGGCGAACGCATGTACATCAAATCCTTGTCCGATTCTCATCGATAGTCCTCCTTCGTTAAAATCGCTTCACCAAATAATAAATCTTCCGGGGTCGTCATTTTAATGTTGTCATAATCCCCCGGGATAATTGTCACCCGTTGCCCGCTCCATTCGAATAGACTGGCATCATCCGTCCCGATAAAACGAGCAGCTTCTGCCCGCTCATGGGCGGCTTGAATGGCGCCTGCCGGAAACGCTTGGGGCGTCTGCGCCAACCATAGTGCCTCACGCGGCACCGTCTGCGTGATGTGTCCGTCCGTCACTTGTTTCACCGTATCTTTGACCGGAACAGCGAGAATCGCCCCTGCCGTCTTGGCCGCTTCGGCGATGGCATGAAGTTGGTCAAGGCGCACAAATGGCCGTGCCCCGTCATGAATTAAGACGACATCTTCGGGATTGACGACTTGCAATCCGGCTCGAACGCTCTGTTGTCGTTCTTCCCCACCCGTTACATATGTAATCGGGATTTGGACGTGACGCAACTGCTGCTCGAACCACGCTTGCTCCTCAGGACGCACCGCGAGCACGATGCGCGCGCACCATGCATCTCTCGCGAACGCTGCCACGGTCCAGACGATAATCGGTTTTCCTTGCAGCGTCAGCATCAACTTATTCTCATCGGCTCCCATCCGCTTTCCTTTTCCTGCGGCCGGAATGACAACCGTATAGCGTACCATTCCATTCACCCCTTTTCGCGAAAAAAGAGAGCGCCGATGCGTCTCTTTTTCCACTTATTTATTCAGGACGAGCAAAAATCATGCGGCCAGCCGACGTCTGAAGCACGCTCGTGACGACAACGGGTAACGTCTTCGAGATCAGCTTGCGCCCACCTTCAACGACGACCATCGTGCCATCTTCGAGATAGGCGACACCTTGATTTTGTTCTTTTCCTTCTTTAATGACCGTCACGACCATCTCTTCTCCTGGAATGACGATTTGTTTGACCGAGTTGGCCAAATCGTTAATGTTCAATACTGGGACGTTCCGAACTTCACACACTTTGTTCAAGTTGTAGTCGTTCGTGACGACGATGCCTTTTTTCAATTCGGCCAATTTGATCAATTTGATATCCACTTCGGCGACGTCTTCAAAGTCCCCATCATAGATTTCCACTTCGATCCGATCGTTGTCTTGTAACTCTTTTAAAATATCTAGACCGCGACGGCCCCGGTTACGCTTCAGCGTATCCGACGAGTCCGCAATATATTGAAGCTCACCGATGACGAACTGCGGCACGATGAGTGTCCCTTCGATGAAACCAGTCTTCGAGATATCAGCGATTCGACCATCAATGATGACGCTCGTATCCAAAATTTTATCGTTCGAGCGGCGCAATGGTTCCGCGGCCGGCTTCTCTCGTTCACTTTTGACGAACAGTTTAATCCATTCATTCCGCTTCCGGTAACCGACGGCAAAGCCGAAGTAACCGAACAGAGCGGTCACAAAAATCGGTACAATCTTGCTGAGCAAGAAGATATTCGTCACTTCTAACGAGACGCTGATCAAAAAGGCGATCAACAAACCAATAATCAATCCGATCGAGCCAAACAAAATATCGCCGACCGGCAAACGGACAAGCCGTTCTTCGATAAAACGGATAAATTTAACGACCCCATCGGTCAAGAACAAACTAAGAATGAAGAAGATAAGTCCACCAATCAAACTAGCAACGTAAGGAATCGTCAACCAAGCCGGTACACTCACACCAAGGTCGCCTAATAGCAACATCGCTTCGATAATTCCGAACCAACCGACGACGAGTCCGATCAATATAAATCCGATTCGTACAGCAATCTTCACTCATTCCACCTCCTTCATTATGAATTAAAATTTCAAGAAATTAACACTTTCATTGTAACACGGTTCTTTTGAAAGCGTTCGTTACAAAGCGTTAAAAACTGCCGGAAGCGCCCCATCAGAATGGGATAGCGAGTTGGAGCGCTTCATCGACAGTACTGACACCGACGACATCGATACCAGGCGGGGCCGTCCAGCCCCCGAGGTTGTTTTTCGGAATGATGGCCCGGGTGAAACCAAGCTTGGCCGCTTCAGCGACACGTTGCTCAATCCGTGACACACGCCGTACCTCACCGGTCAAACCGACTTCACCGATACATACATCCGTCGGACGGGTCGGACGGTCCCGGAAGCTTGACGCGATCGAAATACAGATGGCCAAGTCGATGGCCGGTTCGTCCAATTTAACGCCCCCGGCCGCCTTCAAATAAGCGTCTTGCGTTTGGAGCAAGAGACCCGAACGCTTCTCGAGCACGGCCATGAGAAGTGCGACCCGGTTCTGGTCAATCCCGGTCGCCATCCGGCGCGGGTTCCCGAACGAGGTCGGCGAGATGAGTGCCTGTAACTCGACGAGCACGGTCCGCGTCCCTTCCATCGATGCGACGATGGTAGAGCCCGAGACGCCAGCAGTTCGTTCTTCCAGGAAGATTTCAGACGGATTGAGCACTTCTTCGAGCCCGCCTTCTTTCATTTCAAAGATGCCAATCTCGTTCGTCGATCCAAATCGGTTTTTGACGGCCCGTAAAATTCGGAACGTATGGTGACGCTCCCCTTCAAAGTAAAGGACCGCATCCACCATATGCTCGAGCAGACGAGGGCCGGCAATCGAACCTTGTTTCGTCACGTGACCGACGATAAAGACGGCCACTCCTCGCGTTTTAGCGATTTTCATGAGCGCCGCCGTACATTCTCGGACTTGAGCGACACTACCTGGCGCTGATTGAATTTCATCCATATAAACGGTTTGAATCGAGTCGATGATGACGAACCCCGGTTCTTCTTCATCGATGACCCGTTCAATCATCAACATGTCCGTCTCTGCGAGGACATATAAGTCTTCAGTCGGCAGACCGAGCCGTTCGGCTCGGAGTTTCGTCTGTTTGAGCGATTCTTCCCCGGAAATATAGAGCACTTTCCGTCCACTATGAGCCAAATGGGCACTCACTTGAAGCAGAATCGTCGACTTCCCGATTCCCGGGTCCCCACCGACGAGGACGAGCGAGCCCGGGACAATCCCGCCCCCAAGCACACGGTCAAACTCTTGACTATTCGTATGGACGCGCGTCTCTTCTTGCGACACGACGTCCGACAAACGTTCTGGCTTCAACTGCCTCGAGGAGCTATGGACGAATGCGGCTCCCCGCTTCGCCTTTTTCTCTTCGACAAATTCTTCGACGAGCGTATTCCACTCGTTACAACCTGGGCAACGTCCCATCCATTTTGCGGATTCGTATCCACATGACTGACATACGTACTTCGTTTTAATTTTTGCCATGATGTTCCTTTCCGTCTAAAAAAGCTCCCTCACACGAGAGAGGGAGCCTTGTAGTTACTGAACGACACCTTCATTACGGACGACGAATTCGCCATCTTGTACATCGAGCGCCACTTTGCTGCCTTTTGTGATGCTGCCACTGAGCATCGCTTCTGAGAGTCGGTCCTCAACCTCACGCTGGAGCGCACGGCGGAGTGGACGAGCCCCGTATTCCGGATCGTACCCGACTTCGGCGATTTTCTCGAGCGCCGATTCCGTCAAGCTGAAATCAATCCCTTGTTCTCCGAGACGTTTTGTAAGTGTCTCGGCCATAAGTTTGACGATTTCTTGGATGTGTTCTTTTTGGAGCGAGTGGAAGACGGTAATCTCGTCAATCCGGTTCAAGAACTCGGGACGGAACGCCTTCTTCAACTCTTCCATAACTTTATCCTTCATTTCCGTATATTCACGCTTCACATCATCTTCAACGGTGAACCCGACATATTTGTTCCGTTTGAGCGCTGCTGCACCGACGTTTGACGTCATGATGATGACCGTATTCCGGAAGTCGACCGTACGCCCTTTCGAGTCAGTCAAGCGACCGTCATCGAGCACTTGGAGCAAGATGTTGAACACTTCAGGGTGAGCCTTTTCAATCTCATCAAGCAAGATGACCGAATATGGCTTGCGGCGAACCTTCTCTGTCAATTGACCGCCTTCTTCATAACCAACGTAACCTGGAGGCGATCCAACGAGACGACTCGTCGCGTGTTTCTCCATGTACTCCGACATGTCGATTCGGATGATGGCGTCTTCGTCACCGAACAACGCTTCAGCCACAGCCCGAGCCAACTCGGTTTTCCCGACACCAGTTGGTCCGAGGAAGACGAACGAACCAATCGGACGTTTCGGATCTTTCAATCCGGCACGAGCCCGGCGAATCGCCCGCGAAATCGATTTGACAGCCTCATCTTGACCGATGACTCGGCCGTGGAGAATCGATTCGAGTTTGAGGAGACGATCTGTCTCTTCTTCGGCAATCTTCGTCACCGGTACACCTGTCCAGTTAGCGACGACTTGCGCGATATCTTCTTTCGTTACTTCGAGTTTTTCGTTCCCTTGCTTATTCTGCCATTCCGATTTGAGCTGTTCGAGTTCATCTCGAAGTTTCTGCTCGGTATCGCGTAGTGAGGCAGCCTTCTCGAACTCTTGACTCTGTACAGCTGAATCTTTTTCTTTACGAATCGATTCAAGACGAGCCTCAAGCTCTTTCAAGTTCGGCGGTGCTGTAAACGAGCGAAGTCTTACTTTCGAAGCAGCCTCATCGACGAGGTCAATCGCTTTATCTGGAAGGAAACGGTCCGAGATGTAGCGGTCCGAGAGAACGACGGCCTCATGAATCGCTTCATCTGTGATTGTGACGCGATGGTGCGCCTCGTAACGGTCACGTAACCCGAAGAGAATTTGTTCTGCCTCATCCGTCGTCGGTTCATTGACTTGAATTGGTTGGAAGCGACGTTCGAGCGCGGCATCCTTCTCGATATATTTCCGATACTCATCGAGTGTCGTCGCACCGATACATTGAAGTTCGCCACGTGCTAGCGACGGTTTCAAAATATTCGATGCATCGATAGCACCTTCTGCACCCCCAGCACCAATTAACGTATGCAACTCGTCAATGAAGAGAATGACGTTCCCAGCTTGGCGAATCTCATCCATCACTTTTTTCAAACGATCTTCAAATTCACCGCGGTACTTCGTTCCAGCGACGAGTGTACCCATATCGAGCACCATGACGCGCTTATTCCGAAGTGTTTCCGGCACTTCATTGTTGATGATCTGTTGGGCGAGCCCTTCGACGACTGCCGTCTTCCCGACCCCTGGTTCCCCGATGAGGACCGGGTTGTTTTTCGTCCGGCGTGATAACACTTCGATGACACGTTGGATTTCGCCTGAGCGACCGATGACCGGATCAAGACGGGATTCTCGCGCTTGCTGTGTCAAGTCACGAGCTAAGCCGTCAAGCGTCGGTGTAGCAGCACTTGTACCTGGTTGTGATGCATTAGCTGACGACTCAGTGTTTCCTAAGAGCTGGAGCACTTGCTGACGCGCCTTCGTCAAGCTGATCCCAAGGTTGTTCAAGACTCGGGCTGCCACCCCTTCTCCTTCACGAATGACGCCGAGGAGAATGTGTTCAGTCCCGACATAAGAGTGACCAAGTTTCCGTGCTTCATCCATCGATAGCTCAATCACTTTTTTCGCACGTGGCGTATAGTGAATCGTCGATCCGTTTTCTGAACCTCGTCCGATGAGTGCCTCCACTTCTTGCTGAATCTTTTCAGACGTAAGTCCGAGAGCGAACAGTGCCTTAGCGGCAATCCCTTCTCCCTCGCGAACAAGTCCGAGTAAAATGTGCTCCGTACCGATATTATGATGGCCAAGCCGTACTGCTTCCTCTTGTGCTAAAGCTAATACGCGCTGAGCTCGTTCTGTAAATCGACCAAACATCATTGACAAAACCTCCTTAAAGTTGGATCAAACTAACCCATGATCTAACGTTCGACGAACGAGCGTCGCACGTTCGCGATCTCGTTCTTTCGTAGATAATGTTTTCCCGAAATGCTTTTGTAGGAAACCTGATTGAAGCTTTACAATCAATTCGTGAAACTGAGGTGGACTCCAATCCGATAAAATA
Source organism: Exiguobacterium sp. E4787 (assembly GCF_018618375.1). NCBI lineage: Bacteria > Bacillati > Bacillota > Bacilli > Caryophanales > Exiguobacterium > Exiguobacterium sp. E4787. The sequence goes on from NZ_JACSLY010000015.1 coordinate 51,621, forward strand.
CCCAGGTCACTCGCCAAGTGAAGATCGGATAGGCGTTCGACAGCTTCTGTTGATGATAGCAGTTTTGCATAACGTAAAATCCCATACGAGCGATAAAACTGATCTTCTAACTCGTCCTGATTGCGAGCCAATAACTCTTCGCGGGCTTGTCGCTCTGCCTGAATGACTTGTTCCGTAATCTCCATGAAGTCGGTTAACAGTTGGGTTTCATGGCTCCCTAACGTGCGTTGGTTCGATAATTGGAACAGTCGCCCCGCCGCATCACTGCCTTCCCCGTAACGTCCCCGAATCGTATATCCGAGCTTCCGAAGTTCTTTTAGAATAGGAGTTATCCGTCCGGTCAACGTCAATCCTGGCAGATGAAGCATCACCGAGGCTCGTAAACCCGTCCCGATATTACTCGGACATGTTGTCAAATAACCTAGCTGTTCATCAAATGCGTAAGGAAGGGATTCCCCACAGAGAGCATCGACACGTCTTGCCAGTTCGAAAGCCTCTTCTACTTGATAACCTGGGAGTAGCGTTTGAATTCGTAAATGGTCTTCTTCATTGATGAGTACGCTGATCGTCTCATCATTACTTAAAAAGACGGCACTTTGTTCTTTCGCGGCAATCGTAGGACTAATCAAATGCTTTTCAACGAGCGCTTGTCGGGTCACCTGATCATAAGCACCCATATGCAAATACTCAAAACCTTGCAATCCTCCAAGTGACGCTTCAATCCGTTCACAAAGTTGTTGCTGTCCTTCCTCCGATAATACAGGAGAAAAGACGGTGTCTTTTAAATTGCGCGCTAGACGAATGCGAGTCGAGATGACCAAATCATCCAACTTGGCTCGCTCTCTCATTTTAGGACCAAGTGGATGTTTAAGATAAGACTCCATCACGCCTCACCTCGCCCTTTCAATTGATTGATCTCTTTTTTCAGCCTGGCTGCGCGTTCATAATCTTCTTGTTCGACGGCTCGTTCCAACTCCCCTGCTAACTTTGCAAGTCGCTCTTCAATTCGCTCGTCGGGAGTCCGTAACGCATCTGGCATCGAACCTACATGTTCATCATGGCCCTGTTGATACTGACGTGTGATTTTAATCAATTCTTCACGAAAGACGGTATAACAAGTGGTACAGCCCGCTTTTCGAAGATGAGCTAATTCAGTTTGTGTCAATTGACAGCCCGGGCACCGTTTCACGGCTGGCACGTAACCTGCCATCAGTTCGACTGTACATTGGCGACATAGTCGTCTCGTCACCGGTATCCCGTTCTCGACTACTTGGATCTCATTGATGGCAGGTCGCCGTTTGCATCGTTCGCATAACATCTCTTTATGCCTCCGTCGGTCAATGGTAACTAAGTAACTTCATTAATGCGAGTAACTGTTGTCTTCGAATCAAGTGACGATCGTCAGCGTGTAACCCAAGCGCTTCATCAGACAATAAATGGTACAACAAGCGCACTTCCCGCTCACTCAACATCCCTTCTTCAAATAAGCGAATCAAGATGTTCTCGACAAGCTGTTCGGAAAGACGAGGATGGTCTTGTAAAATATCCATCAAGCTGACCAACACGTCTTGCTTTTCATGTAAAATCACGCGGCGAATGCGAATATATCCCCCGCCTCCACGCTTACTTTCGACAAGATAGCCCTTCTCGACCGTAAAGCGAGTATTAATGACGTAGTTGATTTGAGACGGAACACATTCGAAACGCTTGGCAATATCTTGCCGTTTAATCTCGATTGCTTCGGCCTGGCTCTCCTTCAGCACTTGTTTTAAATACTGTTCGATTACATCCGATATGTTTCTCATCTCCACCACCCTCTGACCATCTTTGACTTTTGACTATATTCTATCATTGATTCAAAAAAAGGCAAACGAAAAGCGATGTCGCAACTGCGACACCGCTTTAAACAGAAAAAAGACGATCAAGCGGATGCTTGATCGTCTTTCGCGTTGGCCTGGCAACGTCCTATCCTCACAGGGGGAGACCCCCAACTACTTTCGGCGCTGAAGCGCTTAACTTCCGTGTTCGGCATGGGAACGGGTGTGGCCGCTTCGCTATCGCCACCAGACATAGAGAGATTGTTCTCTCAAAACTGAAGACTCATCAATTCATACAAACCTTAGACTAGATCAAAGCCTCGACCGATTAGTATCATTCAGCTCCACACGTCGCCGTGCTTCCACCCATGACCTATCTACCTCATCGTC
>NZ_JACSLY010000016.1:0-51831 GCF_018618375.1 Exiguobacterium sp. E4787
TCATAAAAAATCCCTCACTTCGGATCATGTGTCTCACACTCCATTTTCAGGTTGTCAGACTCATTATCCATTAATTTGAGGGATTTTTAATACGTTGATATAAGGGATTTTAACAGCGTTGATTACATTAGAGAGTAGAGCTGTGGATAATGAAAAATTATTGGCTGTTTACATTGCAGCCTTTAAAGAAGGTATCAATCATACAACACAATTACTATTAAGAAATAACCTGACGTTGTTTTATGAAAAAGGATATAAATATAGATCTTTATTAGAGAATTTAATTATAGTAAATTATGAACTAAATGATTTTAAAGGCAATTATTTTTTAGCATTGGATGATTATAAACGTTTAATAGGGCTAGATGTATTCTATTCAAGGTTTTTCATTTTAGGAAAATTAAATACAAGTCACATTGATTCGTATGAAAAGGAAATGAAAGTCTTATTAGAGGAAGATATACCACAGGATCTACAATTGGCAGCACGGATGAAGAGTGCCCAAAGTGATTTTGAAAGGTCGGAAGAGATTTCGATCAGGGCACTATACTTGATGAAAGATGAACTTATTATGGATGCTTTGAAAAATCATGTTAGTTTATATTTTAGTAAAATGACACATGGAAATGAAAAAGTAAATTTAATGAAGCCCCAAGTTAATTCCGTATTAGTTTTGAAAAGCTCAAATGAGCTTAGAAAAATTGCAATTCACGGAGATAGGTCATTAAGCTTTACTTCTGGAGAAGTAATATTTGACTGTGAAAATTATCATCTAGACGATTACTTAAGTCTGCGTTTAGTTTCACTTGGTGCTATTGGAAAGGAAATAGAAATCGAAGGTTCCAAGTACGAGATTCAAGAAATATTACATTTAGGAGTATATTTATTTAGGTATTGTCTAGATCTCGTAAAAGAAAGTGAGCAAAGTGAAGTCTTTATGAAAGTTATATCTGCAGGTGATGTGAATGATTTCAAAAGACAGCTCCTTGAATCGTTGCATGAACAAAAAAATGTAATTCAAAAACAAATGAAACTTTATAACTTTCAGGAAAACGATGCTGGTATTCCCGTTTCTTATATTTCCGGGAAAGATTTAAAAAGGTATTCAGAAGTTCTTATTGGTATTTTTAATACAACTGATCAAGCACTATATAGTGGGAAACCATATCTAGTAAAAAGCGAAAAATATGTTTTATCCTTAAGTACAATTCTATTACTAAATTATCTGGGAGTTTTAAAAAATTTAGAGAAGATAATAGATAAAGTCATAATTGTTGAAAATGTGGAAAACAAAGTAAAACAAATTATTGATGAACTGAGTAGACTTGAAGAAAATAGGGTTGGAGTTCTACAATTAACTGAAGATAATCAAATTCTGAGCAATATGCATAGCCAAGAAAGCATTATGGAGCAAAAAAAATTCTGGTTAGAAATTTTAGAGTTTATTTTAAAAGTACATCAAATGACAAAATATGTAGAGTCCAACGAGTTGTACGACATCCTTTTAGATGCAATATTCGATGAAGAGGTAATAGCAATAGAATTATGTAATGAAAAAAGTTATTGTTATGTAGTTGATGATTTGTTTTTAAGTAAGTTAGGAACAACTGTATATAATTCTTTAAAAACAAATAATATGGTGGGCCTAATACTTTCAGAAAAATTAATTGATGATAAAGATAGGCAATCTTTTTTTATGAAATTAAAAGAACACAAATACGAATATTATCTTTAAAATACTTAGTTATATAATTGTATTAGAGATTTATGAGAATAATAGGTTAAAAAAGGGCTCATCACCATAACACGTGGTTGCTATTTTAACGACCAAGCTCGAAGCGTAATCTCAAAAAGAAACGTTCGAGGTTTCGGTAGCCATAACCACGGTGTTTGATAAGCTTGATTTTGTTGTTCGTTCCTTCTATCTTTCCGTTCGATAGACTGGACACGATTGTTCGACGCATCGCTTCCTCTCGGTTCTGGATCGATTTCGCGATCTTCGCCAGAGGCCCGCAAGGATGGGACTGATAATGATCCAACCAATCGGTCAGTCGACGTTTCGCCTGTCCATGGCACGTGGCCTTCAGCACATATCGAATATGTTGAAGTCCTTGATAGAGGTCCCGGGTGAACGGATCTTCCCGAAGGCAAGAATCGGCGACCTCCCGGTCTTCGGGGGACAGCGTCTCCGGACGACAGGCGAGAGCACGGTCAATCACACGGACATGATGGTGACGTTTCACCTCGTTCAAAAAACGACGCCGACGGCGAAGGGCGTCCGTGAAGAACTGGATGAGATGGAAACGATCCAGCACATGTTTCGCATCCGGGAAGACATGTGCGACGGCCTTCGCCATCGCCGGTGCAAAGTCACTGACGACAGAACGGATGTCTCCGGCTATGCCTTGGAGTGCAGCCGTGATGGCCGTGACGTCCCTTCCCGGGACAATGGACAGAAGCCGACCACTCTCGGCATCGAGGGCGATTGTCGCATAGTGATGTCCTTTTCGTGTGGCGAACTCGTCGATGAGGACGTCTGTCGTATGCTTCTCTGTCTCTACTGAGGCGTACCGATAAAACCATCGTTCCACCGTCGTGTAAGGTAATCCGTATTCACGCGCTACATCTGAGATTGTCCTACCGTGGCAACGTTCTGCGATGCCTTTCCGGAACACCTCGGTGGAGGTGCGGACGAGCCCGAGACCGTAGTCATACACGAACGTCAAATCACAAGAGAAGCATCTTTGACGTGGGACATCCAGCTCAATCCAGAGTATACCGACGTTCCATGCGTGACCGTGTCGGAAGCGACGTCGCCTTTTCGAATGCAGGACTGTCTTTCTCTGGCAAAGGGGGCAAGGGATGTCGTGTCGATCCGGGATGACCGGGAAAACGTTCGGTTCTTCGTCTGAAGACATCTGAATCTGAAAAAGGTCTGGAAGTGGAAGAAGTAATTTGATAAACTGTTGGGACAAAGCGAAAACTCCAATCGTGGTTTGTCTAAGCAACAATTACGATACCGGGGTTTTCGCTTTTTTTCTATGTTCAATTCAAAATCCGATGGATTTTATGTGTCAACCACACCTTATGGTGATGAGCCTAAAAAAGAAAGAAGAGAAAAATTAAATTACCATATTGGTAATAGTCAACAGCAAGGAAATAAATTCTGATATGTTAGCTACAAACATTTGAAGGTGGTCGATTATATCAAGGATTTATTTACGCAACATTTGTTTAATCAACAATTGATAAGTACTCTAAAAGCTGAACTATTGAGCATTGCGATTATGATTGATACGGATAATCTGTATACAAAAGAGGAGATTAAAAACTCTATTTTAGGACTTGTTTCTAAAGAGTTAGACGGATACAACTTGAATTTAGAGCTTCTTAAAAATAAGAAAGAGTGAGTTGCGGTTTCGTTACTCACTCTTTCTTTTCATATAGCTTTACTAGCTTGTAAAATGTAGTCTTCTTTAGATTTAGTAATTCCATTGCTCTCACTGCTTTAATTTCTCCTTTTTTCCACCTATTATATACATCCACAAATTCTTCAGATACTTCGACCTTAGGTCTTCCAAATCTGACGCCACTTTTTTTGGCTGATTCAATACCTTCCCTTTGGCTTTTTCTTATTGTATTTCGATTTTCTTCAGCCATCCAAGAGAGTATTTGCAGCACAAGATCTGCTATAAATGTTCCTAAGCTATCTTTATACTGTGTAGTATCAAGTAACGGCATATCCATTACAATAATATCTGCCTGTATATTTTTTGTGAGATCATTCCATTCTTTAAGGATTTCCTGTTTATTTCGCCCGAATCGATCAAGAGAATGAATGTAGAGGATATCCCCTTTGCGAAGAATACGTTTTAAGAGTTGATATTGTGGTCGGTCAAAACTTTTCCCACTCTGTTTGTCCAGATAAATGTCCCTCTCATTAATTCCTGCATTAATCATTGCATCAAATTGACGTCCCTCGTTTTGATCTTTTGTACTGACCCGAATGTATCCAAATTTTCGATTTTCCATCGTATCACTCCGAAATTAGAATTTTATCTAATTATAACTCAAAAGCGTTCGTAAAAGTGGTGAAAAATAAATAAACGTTCGTAAAAATTTTATATGTGTTTACGAACGTTTATTTGATTTGAAATTATAAGTTTTGCTATAGTTCGTAAAAGTCTACTTTAACGAACGTTTATGCATGAGGGTTATAATGTTTTTTTGGAAAATTGAATTTATTAGTACCAGATATTTTATTGGATGTTATTTAGTGAAGCAAGGATGTCCTTCGCTTCCTTCTTCACTCGTTCTACCGTGTTGGTCACTTGATCTTGTGCGTGTTCTTTGATTATTTGCTCTGCGGTATCCCTTTCCTCGATGTTATTCCAAAGAATATGCTTTAAAATCAACATATCCTTTTCTTCAACCGTGTTTCTCCCCTCCAAAAACGCTTTTGCTTTAAGTGCGTTAATGGAGTTTTTAACACGCCTTGCAGATGGTTGAATTCCCTCATCTTCAAGAGCTTGGCAAAGATCAGCTATACCTTCATATATGTTGTCAGGTACATTGGTCATATCTGCATAAAATTGCAAATCAGTTAGTTCGTTTATGGTTAAAGAAGGCATTGTTATGTTCTGTCCTTCATTTTTTAACATAGAAATGAAGTTGTTCCTATCTCTAATTGGCTTGACTTCATATCTTAACAGTAACCTGTCAAATAACGCTTCAAGTCCTTCATCTTCTTCTGGATATTCATTTGAAGCACCAATAAGGGAGATTAAAGGGGTTTTAATTGGTGTGCCATTATTATAAAATAGCCTTTCATTGATTAGTGTTAGAAGGCTGTTCAGAATCGCTGAATTACTCTTGAAGATTTCATCCAAAAACACAAAATGTGCTTCTGGTAATTTTCCACTTGTGTTTCTCTTATGAATCCCTTGTTCGAGTTCTTTTAAACTTAATGCTCCGAACAGTTCTTCGGGAGTGGTGTACTTGGTAAGCAACCACTGAAAATAATTGCTTCCATCAATGATTTTTGCAAGTTCCATTGATAGAAGCGATTTACCCGTGCCCGGCTCTCCAATCAAAAGGACATGCTGGCGAGAAAGCAGAGCAATAAGCATCCCTTCAATTTCTTCTTCTCTTTCAAAATACTTTTTGTTCAAAGCTTCTCTGATTTTAACTAACTTATCAGTCATTTAATTATTCTCCTTTCTAATTTGAGTTTCCAACAGTTCTAATTCACGTTCTTTAATTTTTAATTCTCGCTCTTTCAGATCGTTTGAACGACTTAATTCAGAAGCAATTTCATTGAGCTTTCTTACCATTTCTGGAATATCACGCTCATAAAATTTTTGCCCCATATGAGTTTGAAAAAATTGAACCATATAAACCTTCTCCTTTTTTGTTTTTTTAATAGATAAAGAGGACAACCGAGTGGATTGTCCTCTTTGCCCTCTATATTTTCTTTCCAACATCAATATGGCTATTGTATTCCCATGCTGGAATATAAATCTCCATATCCACATTGATGTCGTTTTTCAAGTTTAGATAACTTATAATTTCGTGAGGGGAATCATCAAAAATGATCCATTCATATTCACGAATTGCTTTATCCGAAAAGACTTTCCTAATCACTTCACCCTTCGGCACTCCGTCTGTAAAGTAAAACGGAAAAGTGAAGGGTGTGTGTTCATTAATCCATTGTCTTGTAATTTCAGAAGATATGTGTTTTTTATTTGGTCGGGAAGTAAGGAACATACACATATCTTTTTTGTCGTCTATTATTCCTTCGATGTTTTCAATGACTGATTTCATAGGTTCTGCATTTTTAAAAATAGAACCGTCATCAAACAAACGTGAAGGAACAGGTGATGGATATATGTCGGTTCTGTATCCTTTATCTTTAAGTGCTTTGTTAACATTGGCAATGCAATTGTCTATATCAACAATCACTATTCTTGACATATATTTTTCCCCTTTCTACCAACTACTTTTGTAAAAGATGATATACTCTCGTTTCGTTTTTAAATCCGCCAACGTGATCAAAAGAAATAAAACAGCCTGAGTCCTTATGTAATTTTAGGTCTCAGGCTGTTAATGTCTGTCTGCGTGACAGGGCTTATTTTCGAACTAAGATAAAGCAGGTCACGAGTTTGCAGTCATTGGATGTTCTGTTTTTTCATTTTATGTCATTTGGTCAATTCTTACATTTTCAGGGCTTGTTTTACGGTTTCCTTCAGAGGGGTCAAGGATCCGATCAGTTTTTGCAGATCATCTGATGTTTTGGACGCTTCTCCTTTGGAAATCGCGTCATAGATCGCTGCCGTAATTTCAGCAAACGGCTCAGGGACACCAGCGTTTACGAGGAAATTTTTCTCTTCTTCGAATGAGACAGGCTGATGCACGACTTTTTTGCCGGAAACCTCGGAGAGAATTTGGGCAAGTTCATCAAAGGTCCACGGTTGATTGGAAACAAGGTTATACGTTTTGTTTTCATGCCCTTCCTCTGTAAGAACCGTTGCGGCAGCCAAAGTAAGTTCATTGCGTGTTACTGAATTAACGATCCCGCTTCCCGCATTCGTAACAATTGCTCCAGACTCTATGGATGCGCGCAGCCCCTCATTTACAAAAAAGTCCGTATATAAGGCATTACGCAGGAAAGTATACGGGATATTGGTCGTACGGATGGCATATTCCGTTGCTAAATGTACGTGTGCAAGGGGAATTATTGATTCCTCAGCAAAGGCATATCCTGTGTAAGCAATATGTTTGACTCCCGCATCTCTGGCAGCTTTTACGACATTTGCATGTTGAACGATAAGAAGCGTATTATCATAATGCGGACCTGAGATAAAGAGCAGCTTGGAGACACCTGCAAAAGCCTTTTGAAGAGATTCCGGTTGATTATAGTCGCCATGGCGAACTTCCACGCCTTGATCGGCAAGAGTAGAGGCTTTTTCAACATTACGCACGATGGCAATGATTTGACTGGCGGGAACTTTTTTGAGCAAATGTTGAATCACAAGCCCACCGAGTTGACCAGTAGCACCTGTAACCGCAATTGACATAATCATTTCTCCTTTTTTTCTAAAAATTTTTTGAATAAATAACATCATCTAGGTGGCGGAAGCCAAAAATAAACGAAGGCGGCCGCAATTGAAGACTGGATTGAGGAATGACTGTTTATTATGTATTTCGGCCATTCTTGCCCACCATTATAATTGCATCAGAAATGTAAATCAAATCTTATGCCTGTGCTGCTAAACAAGGTGAATGCCTCCTATCATTTTGTCGCGCCTATCATAGATAAGGCCGTGCAATCAAAATTTTTACAAGTCAACTCCTCTTTTTAGCTTTTTAATAGTTTGCCGCTGTTGTTCAACTCATGAAAAAGTTATTTTCTCTTTCCCTAAACTAGATAAACCTATGATGCTTCGTGTTTTTTATATATGATAGAGATTTTTTATAAACAAGTACAAATGCGTAATTGATTGTTATCAGGATCTACGACTGTCATCATGCGAAGCCCTTCAAGATCCTCATTTGGAGGCTCAATGATACGGACTTCTTTTTTGCTCTTTAATTCGCTGTACCAGTTGTCAACATTTGGAACAAAAAAGTGTACTAATCCACCTACTTGGCAGTCACCAGTATGTTCAGTCAAATAAATAGTCATTTCATCTTTGGTGATCTGCGCAAAAACAGGAAAATGCGGTTCAAATCGATGTTCCCAGTCAATTTGAAAACCCATCCCATCTATATAGAACTCCTTACTTCTTGTATAGTCAGTTATGCGTAATGCAGGAATTACTTTTTGCATATTGACCTCCTCATATTATGTTATACCTCTTATATCCAATCATTAAGTTATATTCTCTTGCTCTATAGCTTAATAAGCATTATATCAAATTCCCTCATTTGAACACCTAAATTACTCCATTAAATGGCCCTTTAATGGAATAGGGAACGACTATTTTTTCCCTTCCGACAGCTTTCTATATAATGAAGCCCTAGACACATTTGTAATTTCACAAATTTGATTTACAGTCATACCTCCTTCTTTATATAGCTTTACTGCATAATTCATTCCTGCGTGATTTTTATGATATTTCTTTAACCGTCCTTTAAACTTCCCTTCTTTCTTTGCGAGCTCAATTCCTTCACGCTGACGCATAGGAATAAGGTCTCACTCTAATTGGTTAACACCAGCCATTACCGTAATTAAGAATTGACTATATGGATTATCTTCTGATAAATCTAGCCATGTATCCTTAAGTGATTTTAAGCTTGCCTTTTTATTTCGTATTAAATCAATCAATTCAAATAAATCTTGCGTACTTCGAGTGATCCGAGTTAAATCTGTAACATAAATAATGTCTCCTTCCTGTAAATCCTCTAACATTTTTTGAAGTTGTTCACGATCTTTTGTTGCTCCTGAAATTTTTTCTTCATAAATAATATCCATTCCAATTTCGTTCAATTGCCGAAATTGACTTGAAGGATTTTGGCTAGTCGAACTGACGCGTACATAACCGATTTTCTTCAAAATTTCACCTCGTTTTTGAGACAAGTCATACAACAAAACACTAAATCGCTTTATTTGACGTAATTTCGATTATATCTCAATAGATTAAACCTTATTGTACAAGGTTTCCTGCTTTATCATTGTAAATCCGTATAATCCGGATGCTGCCCCTCTAAGAAGTAAGATGTTCTCATACCAATAAGGAACTCATACCATTTAATTAATGAGAAGTGCTTGTTTTCGTGTCAGCAGATCTTTGATTAAGTATAATTACTCCACCGACAATCATAACTAAACCAATAAATGTAAGAATGTTAAATGGTTCATTCCACACCAAAACACCTATTAAAGCTGTCAGAGCTGTTCCTACACCTGACCAGATTGCGTAAGCTAAACTTAAAGGCAAAGTTTTTAAAGACAATGATAATGTATAGAACGCTATGAAGAAGCCAATTGCTACTCCAATTGTGGGGTATATATTCGTAAATCCTTCAGATAATTTCAACATAGATGTTCCGAATATTTCACCAATAATCGCAATTCCTAATGCAACATACCCTTTCATAATCCATCAACCTTCCTTTAATGAGACAATTTAAGTACCACAACACCAGCTATAATGATTAGTAAGCCAAGTAATATTTTTAGATTAAACTTTTCTTTCCAAACAAGAATACCAACAATCGCAGTAAGAGCAGTTCCTCCACCAGACCATATTGCATAAGCAGTTCCTAACGGAATGTGTTCTAATGCTTTGGAGAGAAGGTAAAAAGCACTCCCCATACCTATTACTAAACCAACTGTAGGGACTAATTTCTTAAAGCCATTTGATGCCTTCATCATAGAACTTCCGAATACTTCAAATAAGATTGCGCCAATTAATAATACATATGGATTCATGTGATATCCTCCTAGGTTGTAGATTCAATTAATTTTTCGATGATTTTTTCTCGTAAGTCAAAATTGATTTGTCCCAACTTAAAGAACTCGGAATAATAAAGACCATCGAGGGTAAGCCGAATTGTTGTTGCTAGTACAGAGTCAATACCATCCTCATCAATTTTTGATTGAATATACTCGAAGTGGACGAGGATGTTTTCTGTAACAGTAGGATTCAATTTCGAAAAAGAATGAGATGCTATATTTAGAACTTGAGAATTGTTTAAATCATCAGTGTATGCATGTATTAAGGCGCGAGTCCATTTTCCTTTTTCTATAGGATCATTCTCAGCTAATTCATTAAATCGGTATACAAAGTCTTGAAAAATAAGTTCAGTTATTCCAGCATATAATGCTTCTTTTGAGGGGAAATGATACAATAAACCACCTTTGCTAACATTGGCTTGCTTTGCGACTGCTTCTAATGTCAAAGTATCAAAATCGTTTGAACCTAAGAGTTCTATTGCAGCATTTAGCAGATGCGCTCTTTTGTCCTGTTTTTTTGCTGACATGATTACCCTCCTTTTGTTATTCCATGAGATTATTATACCGTCCGGACGGTTTTTTGTCAAAATAAACTTACCTTGAATTTATTTTGATAGGGATGTTCCAGAATCAAAGTTTGTATTGTTTTTTAGAAAATAATTCTGTTAAAGGGCGCTATTCTGACATATGAACCAGCGTCCTTAATACATATAAGAAACGCCTCAAAATTCAAGATACCTTAGTTCATTAAAGATTTATAAAGTATGCAAAATCATTCAAAATAACGTTCCCAAATAAAAGTTTGGACGCAAACGAAAATCCTAGAAATCTTGCTTAAATAGTATTTCTTGGATTCATTAAGGTTGTAAATACGCATCTTTCTTACACTAACCCTACGATAAAAGTGTAGGAATTTTAAGTTTTGTTCATCATTTAGTTTTATTCATCGCTCAAATTGAGGTGTATCAACAGATAAAAGGTTTTATCTCTTAAAAGAATATCCTATACTGGCGGTGTGTCTAATGCTTACAATGTTACTCCTCAAGACAGCACGCTCAACCGCCATGGCGACCAAATCTATATGGAGAGTTTGATTCGAAGTGCAGGTGGTGTCACTGACTTTGAGGCAATCATCACATATCCAGATTGTATTTCAAATGCGAGAGCTATGAATTGAAGAAGTATAAAGATTATGAGGAACTGGTCGAGGAGGTCGATTGCTATATGCGATTCTATAATGAGGAACGCTATCAACAGAAATTAAACAACCTGGCACCGATAGAGTATCGATACCAGGTCGTAGCTTAGGTCTACCCTTTTTTCTTTTTTACTATCTACTTGACAGGGCGCAGTTCAGTTGTCTGAGGGGGTTAAGTATTATCTTTCTCTTTCGGGTTCTTTTTCCCTCGTGCCTCGATCTAATTGAAGGAAGGTACTCTTTAACTCTTTCGTTGAACTTAGATGTGGATTCAAACCATTTAGATGTTTTTCAAAACCTGTTTTTGATTGGATCTGAGGATTCTTCACAAGTTCCCATCCTATCGCTATACCATGTTTTGATTCAGCTTGTAGATTTGGTTGTTTCAATACTTTCGCTAGTCGAGCATTCAGATGGCTCGCGTTCAGCTGTTCAAGTCTTGGCACATCTTTGTGCTTTGTCTGACTCAAGAATTTATCGGTATTAAGAGACTGTGCAATACCTGATTTATCGATGAAGCGCTCAGTCTCGGATTTCTTAAAGAATGTCCGTTGCGAGCTTTCTCCCCCCTCAATCGTGACAGCGTATTTTCCTTCATCAATCTTTGTCACTTCTACGATGTCCTCAACTTTTTTGTATTCTTCTACGAGCTGTCCCTTGTTCTCTAACACATTCAGTACATGATAGCGTTCAGTCAACTCATCAATCGGTAGAATACGGTTCGTGTTGGTGCGTAAGAAATGATGCTGATCACGTTCACTCTGTTCAACTTTTGCGTAGATGACGAGACCGTTCTTGCTGTCGAAAAGTTGAAGTGTCGGTTTATCCTCAAAAGATATGCCTAATTTCGATTCAACAGATTCTTTGACCTGTTCAGGATCGATGGATTGATAGAACTCTTTGATTTTCTCGCTTTGCATGCCATTTATATACTCGATCGTCTCTTTCGAGACGTCCTGAACCTCTTTGATCGCCTGTTTCGCAAGGTTCAAGTTTTGAGCCCATGTAGCGATATAACCGGTAGAGGAAAGGTCGGTGTCCAGTCCGTAATATTGAGAGACGATATACGCAGCGCATTCGGCTTGTGCCTCTTTATGTCCTCTCGGAAGGTCTTTGATCTCACTCTCTTTATGATGTAATTGACTGTGTGCATATTCGTGGATGAGGACTCGAAACTTTTGCTCAGTCGTCTTGGCCACAGCTGAATTGATGACGATCTCCTCATCCTTTCGGCTGTAATAGCCTCCGTATGATTGATCTGCATGTTCTTCTTCGCGGATCGTGAGTTCATGTAAGTTTGCATTCGTCTGTTCGATGAATCGGTCGTAGAGTTCTTGCAGCGACTCTGGTGACTGTAAATCTTTTTGAATGAAGTCACGCACGTTAGGGATCTCTTTTCCATCCGTCTGAGCCACATCAAATACCTTGGATTGTCAACACTTAACTAGACATTTTTTAAGAGGTCTCTTTTTTTGTATTCTTTCGGTGTCAGGTAACCTAATGTCCCATGGATTCTGATGTTATTGAACCAATGTATGTAATCACGTAATTCACGGTCGAGAACCGTCAGATTCGGGAAAGTCTGCTTCTTGACGAACTCGATTTTGAGAACCTTGTACGTCGCCTCTGACACTGCGTTGTCGTAAGGACACCCCTTGTCACTGAGCGAACGACGGATCCCGAAGCTAAGCAACGTGTCGCTCACGAGTTTGTTGTTGAACTCGCTCCCACGGTCGGTGTGAAACATGCCCACCCGACGGAGGTCAGCTGGAATTGTTGCGATCGCCCGGGCCACCAGGTCCGCATCCTTGCGTTCGCCGACGCTATGTCCGATGATTTCCCGATTGAATAGGTCGACAAATACACAGACATAGTTCCATTTGTTTTGGACCCTGACGTATGTCAAATCGCTCACGATGACCGACAGTTCCTTTTCCTGACGGAACTCACGATTCAGCTCGTTTTTCACCGTGGACTCGTTAGGATTGCTTCGTTTCGGTTTGAATTGTGCGACGGTGTAGGAGGACACGAGCCCCTGCTCATTCATGATGCGTCCGATGCGTCGGCGTGACACACGCTTCCCTATACGCTGTAGCTCGACCTTGATCTTGCGCGTCCCATAATTGTCACGACTGCGGCGGAAAATCTCGATGACATCACCGGTCACATCGTCGACCGCCGGTCGCCTCTTGGATTCGTAGTAGAAGGTGCTTCTTGATAGTTTCAGGACTTTACACATTGCTGATACCGAGTATTTGTGCATATTGTTCTTGATGACAGTTACTTTCGTCCTATGATCAGCGTGGCTTGCTTTAAAATGTCGTTCTCCATCTCGAGCTGCCTCACTTGCTTGCGCAGGTCACAGAGTTCACGGGCCTCGTCGCTCAGGTTGTCCTCTGCCTTGAACGAACCGGTCGTACGGCTCTGGTTGATCCACCGTCCCAGTGCCGATGGTGTCAAATCGTACTCGCGAACGATATCGATCCTCGGCTTCCCGTTGAGATAGAGCTGGACGACCTGTTCTTTAAATTCATCTGTGTAAACGCGGTGCGCTCTCTTTGTCATGTCTAATGTTCTCCTCGTGTTCATAATTTGTTTCAGTCTAATCGACCTCTTCATTTATGTCCAATTGAGTGTAGCCCATCCAGATATCTTATCGTGGTGTGAACAGGCAGAACGGATGAACGAAGCCCCGCTATCCTCTTTCGCAACCTATATACGAGGGGACATCGACGCCATCCGGCTCGGGATGACGCTGCCCTGGTCGAACGGCATGGTCGAGGGACAAGTCAACCGACTCAAGACAATCAAGCGCCAAATGTATGGTCGGGCAGGATTAGAGCTGTTGCGCATCAAAATATTGAATGTCACTTGAGGCTTGTTATTCTACTGAAATATGAATCGATGTCTACATAACCACAGGAATGAAGCGTTTCATCAAAAGTGAGGAAGAGCCATTTTAACAGCGTTGATTACAACACTAACATTTAGAGTTACAAGGGTGAACTTTGCACTGCCTATACTCTTTATTATGCTCGGCCATCAGGAACAATCTATATGTATCTTATAGTTAGTTGTTTTAAATAGCTCTCCAAAACTATTTGTGGAGAGCTATTTAAAACTCTCTAGTATTTCTCGCTTCACTTATTTTTATTCGAATAGTTTTCAATCTTTCGTATGTTTCAAAAGGTAGAGCCTTAAATTGCTCCGGCCCTATATTGTAGACCACAGCTTTATTTAAAATTGCTTTGTCATTAATTCCAACTACAAGACAAATCGTCTGTTCATCCTCGTCGAATACCCTTTCCATTAAAAATCTTTTCCTTTCAGTTTCATTCTTAAAAACTCTATTTGATGAATGAAGAAGAAAGATTGAAATGACAGGTAATTCTTCGATTTTATTTTCTTTTTTATAATTCATAGGCATGTAAGGTGTAAGAATCACTCCACGCCGCTTAGATTCTAATAATTTTCGACTTCTAGAGGTTAAGAAAGTTTCAATGTTTTCTCGAGTATCCCAGTCTAACATGAGTAGATATCTTGCTACACGTATCAATTCTTCGTTCATTTTCGTATCCAACAAATCGATTAGTTGTTGAAATGTCTTTGGCATTTTTTGATTTGGTTTCTTATGAAATTCCCCATCACTTAAAGAACATGATGAATTATCTGGGTCAGTATTCTCTAAAATTGAATTAAATTTCATAGTCATGTATACATCTATTTCTTCTCTATGGTTATCTATGAACACTTCTGAAATATCTTGATGCTCTTCAACTACTTCATTAATTCTTTTAGAGTAGTCATTATATTCAAAGTACAACCCAATATGATCTAGTTCGTCATTTAGCTTAATATACGGATTTTTAGAAGCTTTACTGCGTTGGTATAAGTAGTTTAAAAAGATACTTGGGGAATCAAACAACTCAGGATATACTCTTAAATCATTAATAGAAATACACCAAATGGGAAGATCACTTTTCTGAATGATGTCTGTTTTTTCAATACGAGATGCAATCTCATTAAAATCGTCTAATGTCACGCTACAGGCTTGAACAAATTTAATATCACTTACGATTGCGACTTTTTGATACTTTCTTTTACTTTCTTTTGAGAAAAGTTCAATAAAATCTTGTTTTTTATATGTGTTATAAAACCTCAAGG
Organism: Exiguobacterium sp. E4787; assembly: GCF_018618375.1. Lineage (NCBI taxonomy): Bacteria > Bacillati > Bacillota > Bacilli > Caryophanales > Exiguobacterium > Exiguobacterium sp. E4787. The sequence continues at coordinate 14,820 of NZ_JACSLY010000016.1, forward strand.
ACTGATTATAAGGATTTTTAGCTAAGTCATCTAATGATTTTAAATAAGCAACTTCATCTGAAAATGGAGAGACTGGAGATAGTGCCCCTCCTTTTACTTCCACAATAATCATTACATTATCAAATATAAAAATGCCATCACATTCACACCATTCATCTTTACCGTTTCCACCAACAGGAGCTTTATAGAAAACATTTTTATAGAGTTTTGATTTTGGCAACATTTTTTTTAATAATTTTAGCGATATTTCTTCTGATAAATCGTTTTGAATCAGATTTATCTGGTTTGATGAGCCAAGATTATTTGCTCTAATCACTCTTAAAGTCGATCTATATATGTTATCTATAAAATTATCTATGGAGAAACAATAGAAACGACCATCTAATTCGAGGAATGGTTTGTATTTAATCGGACTTTCTTTGGTTACTATACTTAAATTATCTTCGTAAAAATCTTTATATTCGCCTCTTGATAACGATAACTCTTTAATAAATGTTCTCGGCCATTTGGTGATTTTTTCTACATCAAAGTAATCAGCTATTACATGTAAATCTATAAAAGACCCATCATCAGAAATACCATCCGTGTCCCCTAAAAATTTTATATATAAAGTGCTACGCAAGTGCTTGCTAATGGCAAGAATCCCATTCACCAAGTTTGAACTAGTTAATCCAAATGTACTTTGTAGTAACTGATCGTAAGGAGACAACATATCAGTAAAGTGATCTTGTTCAAACAAAGGATATAGAGTACCAGTTACATTAAATTGCATTCCTTGTGAATATCTAATAATCTCTTCTTTTGGAGAGAAACTTATAAGAATACTCGCAGCAGAATAAAAACTCTCAATTTCTTCTAGATATTCTTCGACTAAAAAATCTTCCTCTATATCGTGATCAATTATTAGTTGACTACTAACCAAAATACTCTGGGTAATATCAAGAAGTTTGTTCTCAAAAGGTGTTGTATTCCCTTGAATAGTTTCTTCTATGTTCATCAAGCCTCTAAAAAACTTATAATTATACAGTTGAATCATTGTTAAAAGTGGGTCTGATTCCGACAGCATTTCTTTTATTCTTGTTATGCTCTTCTCTACTTTGCATTCAAAATCTGCTACATTGAATTGTTCCAAGATACACGCTCCTTATACAGAATATAGATTCAATCCAAAGTGAATGATTATTATAGAAAGCGTGAACTATTAAAAAAGTCATTAAGGGAAATGTTCAACCCATTGCAAAATTTTTGAATCGTACTTACCTTCGGATGTTTTGTACGTCCACTCATTAGCTCCGAAATTGTGGCCTGGTTCAAACCTCCCTTTTGAATGACTTGATGGATGGTCATATTATGTTCCGCTGCGAGCTCCTTCATTCGCTCAATGATTGCCTCGTTCAATTCCACTTGCTCACCCCACGATCATAGTACTCTCATCATTCTTATTCTTTATGTATCCTTCTATTCCTCTACCCTACCATAATCTCTTGAAATCAAAGCATTTGTCATTATTTTCTATAATCAAAGCGTTATTTTTTACAGTTGTGCTACAAAACCAATAATATTGAGTTTCTGTTGCCTATAAACCCTTACGTAGAGCGAATTCGACAGAAATCGGCAATTGTAAAATTTCTGACATATCAGAAAACTGATGATTTTTAAACCTAACCCTGTTATATTGGAACCAACAAAAGGAAACATCTGTTTGGTCGCCGCTCTGGTTTACAGAAAGGGGAAGGCTTATGTATCGATTCGGGGAGTGGTTGAAAGAGAACCGCCGGCTCTCGGGCTGGTCACAGGTCGAACTATCGGAGAAGACATTCGGGGAGATTTCACAGCCCGCCATCAGTCAATATGAACAGAACCGTTCGGTGCCGTCGATCGCGGATATCGATCATCTGGCCCGCGCGTTCGGGCACACGCTCGCAACGGTGCCTTGGGACGCCATTGACTTCGGATACGGGGCGAAGCGGTCCGTCACGAAGCTCGAGCGCCGTCGGTTCGACTTGAAGGAGTTGCCGCAGGCCGACTCCGTCCGCACGTTCGACGGGAAGACGTATGAACTGCATGGCTTCATCGGCATCGAGAAGGCGAGCGGCGAAGCGGTCCAGTTGACGCAACTCTACTACCGAATCCGGACGGTCGTCTGTGACGCCCACGTTCTCGCGAAGCGTAAGAACCCAGATGACGAACTCATCCACGTCAAGAAACGGAAAAGAGTCCGCCAGTAACCGACATCGACGCAGCAGCACATCCTTAAGGATGGTCTCCTCCAATCACATACCGGCGTGTCCCTCACCAGTGACCGGGTGGGCGGGATTTACGCACAGATGGTTCGGCGAGAGTCGCCTAAAACTCGCCATAAGGTCACAGAATCGTTCCGGGTCATCGAAAAACCCTGTACAGCTCCTTTGATTCACGAGGAGCGGAGTTCGTGGGGGAACCGCTAGAAACCCACCTCACCGAATCCGACTGTCCTTAATGATGTGCTGCTGCACATCACGAGATCAAGGGAAGGAAGTGTGTACTGTGGCATCAAAAGAACAGAAACAGAACCGCAGCTTCGCCGAGAAACTCTTACGCATCCGTGGGAAGGACTATGAGGAGTGGCTCGACGAACAACATCAACAGGTCATTCAGGACAACCAGGAACTCATTTTGGAGGCGCTCGAGGCGAAGCTCAGCTTCAAGTCGCCGGCGCACCAGGACTAAGGAGGGGACGACATGGGACTCAATGAGACAGGGCTCAGCTTGCTTCAGTTCTTCCAGGGACTCGCGGTCATCGCCGCGGCCATCGCCTTCGCGATTGGGGGCTTCTACTTCATCTTCGGCGGGGATCGCGGCCGCTCGAAGGCCGTCGGGTGGCTCGTCGGGGGCGCCGTCGGCCTGATCATCGTCATGGGCGCGTTCACGCTCGCCGAGATGGTCGACCAGAACATCAAATTCTAATGCACACCCACGTAGCGTTCCAATCGGAAGGCTTTTTTTGTTGCTTGAAACGAGAGGAGGAACGAGATGCTGTTTGTACGATTCACCGACGTGCCGGACACGCGGATCCAGAACTATGAGCGGCTCACCTTCGCCGATGCCGTCGTCGCGACACATGATCTGCACCAGATCCTTAGCGAGGAAGGAACGAACTGTTCCGGTGACTTCCGGCTCTTCGATCAGAAAGACGAGCTGCTCTATCGAGGGACGTTCACGTTCGGGACCGGAGGCACCTATCCGAACCTGTATCATCAAGTGAAGGACCGGGTGCAACGGATCCGAATGAAAAAAGAGGATAACGCGAAGAAGATGTGGCTCCTCGACGAGATCGAGTCCGAGACACCGGACGACTATAAGCGCCCGTCCGCTAAATCGAATCCGATTGTATCGTCGACCTATCAATCACGCCTGACCCGACTACAGCGCCGCCTTATCTACGGGGCGGCCACGGCCGGGATTCTCTTCACATCGTTGTTCACTGCCACCCAATGGTTCATTGATAAAGAGGCACACGCCGAACAGATGACCGGTGGAGAAGAGACATGGCTGGACGCTTACGAACAGGCGCTTCAAGGTGAGGAATCCTCGCTCATCGCTTTACTGGAACGGAAAGATCGGTCCGAGGAAGAGGATGCCCTATTGATCGATCTCTATCTTGCAGAAGGCGCAGACCAGAAGGCGCTCGAACTCACGGATGACCCCATCCTGATCGAGACGAAGCTGGCCGGGCTCGATCTAGCCGATCAGGAGAAATTGGAACGGCTCCAGGACTTCCAAGCGTCACATCCGACCGATGAGGGCGCGTTCGACCTCGCCGCACTGGAACGTGATTATGAGACCGTGGCCAAAACGGAAAATGTGGAATGGACCGCTCCCCGCGTCTCGGCGAAAGTGACCGCCTATCTCTACCTCGGGGACATCGAGTCCGCGAATGAGTGGGCGTCCAAAACAAACGACCCTGCCGTACAAGTAAAGATCGATAAATACCAAGACATTACGGCCACGATCGACGAACTGAACGAAAAATTGAAGAAGACCTCTAGCAAGGACACTTCGGTCCGTGAGAAGATTCAAGCCGCTATCGCTACTGAAGAAGTTGAGCTACAAACGATTCTTTATTCAGATTAAGGTAGGTGAAATAATTGAGAACTGAATCTCTATCACCACGATTCCCGATACGTCTGATCTTTCCCGCCCTGTTCTGCCTGTTGGGTTTGCCGGCCGGGATTTTTTATCTGCTGAACGGGGTCTACAACATCATTCGACAAATCATGACTCCAATTCTAAAAGAAGGTCTTTTGGCCGGGGCGACGATTCCGACGCTCTCCCCCTCCCTGTTCTTGGAGGTGAGTCTTCCCTCTTCGACCGTCTTGATCGGACTGATGGCGTTCAGTCTGTTCATCGGATTGGTCGTGTTCGGCAAGGTATGGCTGAACTTCCGGGATCTACGGAAAAATCAGAAAGGGAGCGCCCGCTTCACCTCATTCGATGAATTGAAGCAACAGTATCGTCGCGTCCCGGACCGGAAGAAGTGCTATGACGGATCAGGTGGTGTCCCTGTCGGACGGGTCAAGAACGAGCTGTTCATCGATGATTCGCCAGTCAACAACCTTGTCATCGGCACAACCCGCTCCGGGAAGGGCGAGACGTTCGTCTTCTCGACGATCGACCTGTACAGTCGGGCGCGTGAACAAGCGAGTCTGATCATCAACGACCCAAAAGGCGAGCTCTTTGCCGCCTCGAAGGAGACGCTCGATCAACGCGGCTATCAGGTTGAGGTGTTGAACCTAATGAACCCGCTCCAATCGATGTCGTACAACCTGTTGCAACTGACGATCGACGCATTTCTCGAGGAGAACTACTCGCTCGCCCAACAGTATGCGCGCTCGGTCGCGTTCATGTTGTACCATGACCCGAAGGCACGGGACCCGTTCTGGGCCAACTCGTCAATCGACCTGTGTACGGCGCTCATCCTCGGTCTCTGTGAGGAGGCGAAAGACACACCGGAGAAGATCAACATGTACAACGTCGCGCTCATGCTCTCGGATCTCGGCTCACGGACGGTGGTCACGCAACAAGGGCAGGAGATTTCGGCACTCGACGAGTTCTTTCAGCGGTTCCCGGAGAACCACCCGGCCCGCCTCCAATTCGCGACGCTCCATTTCTCCGGTGGGCAGACACGGGCGAGCATCCTGGCCAATACGAACGCGAAACTTGGGATCTTCACGTTGAACGGGACCGGGAAGCTGACGTCGATGAACTCACTCGACATGCGACGCATCGGATTCAACCGTTGGATCAGCGGAAGGACCGAGCCTTTGACACGGATCACGTTCAAATTCCCCGATGGGACGACCCATGCGCTCACGACCGACGACGATGGCAGCTTCATCGTGTACCACGCGTCGTCGCTCAAATCCGGGGACATCGTCCAAATCTCGACCGACTCAAGCACTGCGACGATCCAGCTGGAAGCGCATGATGAGGAGAGTGGACGTTTCCATTACGTAATCGATGGGATGATACAGATCCGTGAAGTGATGTACCATATGCGTCCCGTTGCGGTGTTTCTCATCGTCCCAGACTATGACCCGACGTTCAACGTCATCGCGTCGCTCTACATCAAACAGGTATACACGGCGCTCTCCCGGGTCGCCTCGCAGACGAAACAAGGCAAATGCGAGCGTCAGGTCGTCTTCCTTCTCGATGAGTTCGGCAACATGCCACCGATTGAGGGCATGGCCAACATCATCACCGTCTGTCTCGGTCGGAACATGCGTTTCAATCTCGTCATCCAGGCCTACTCTCAGCTTGAGAACATATACGGGGAGGATTGGAAGACGATCGACGGCAACTGTGGGAACACGCACTATCTGTTGACCGCGGACGAGTCGACCGCCGAACTGATTTCGAAGAAGCTCGGTGAGGCGACCATCGTCACGAAATCGCGGTCCGGGCAGACGTTCTCGCTCAAGAAATCGAAGACGGAGAACGTGGACGGCCGTCGGCTCATGACAGCGACCGAGGTCATGGGGTTAAAGGAAGGTGAGATGCTCATCATCCGTGTCATCAAACGTCAGGACACGAAGAAGCGACGCATCCAGTCGTATCCAATCTTCCTGAGCGGCAAGACAGCGATGAAATATCGGTATGAATACCTAGCGGACGACTTCGACACGGACCGTTCCCTGCATGACATCGACATCCCCTGCCGTCACGCCGGTCTCGACTTCGAACAGATCCGCGTCCGTTTCGCGAAGAAAGAAGACGAGACGGATACCAACGAACCCTCGAATCAGGAAGACAAGTCCTTGACGGTACGTGACGTGCTTCAGGACAGCATCCTCCGCTCGATGTTCGAAGGACATGACATCGGTGGGATGTCCCTCCCTGAGTTCGAGACGAACCTGAACCTAGGAGTATACGACGTCACCGACAGCCAGAAGAGCTTTTTGAGCACGATGATCGCGAAGCGACTCGAGAAACTGAAGCAAGGTACACCGTAGAGAGGAGGCCGAACCCATGGCCGAGAGTGCGAGAGAGAAGCGAATCCAGAACGAATTGCGTGTCGTCGCGAGGATCATCGAGACGCAACGCGTCCGCCTCGAACGGGGCGACGTGCTCAATATCCAAACGACCGATGGCTTTCTGACCGTCTATCAAGACGACACCTCAGACACCCCGAAAACTGTTACACTAATAGATAAGTTCGACTTCCGCGTCAACTTAAAAGTCGCGGATCTATTGAAGGGGAAAATCGTCTGACGGAGGGGTAAACGTTATGAGGAAAATCTTGATTGGTGTCCTACTCGGGAGTTCGTTACTTTTAGCATCGTGTGGTGCCGAGAGTTCGAATTATCTTTCTATGACTTCTGTTGAAGAAATTGCAGATATTAAAACTGGCCAAGAAAGTGCATACGTTCTTGTAGACAGCGATAGTCAAGGTAATGAAGGGGCTTACGTTGATACTGTGCGAGAAGTCGCCACGGAAAAAAAGAAAGACGTTCTCTTATTCAATCCGTTTCAGCCTAATGGGGAAGATCTTGAAGAACGTTCTACCCAAGAACATCCTGAATTTAAAGGTGGCAGGTTGTACGAGATGACTGATGGTGAAATTAGTCGTGAATTAAATGTATCTGCCCTTACAGAAGATGAATTAAAAGACCAAGTCACTAACTTCATTAAATAGCCTCTGAATGGAGGGATTCTATGGGTGATAACGAAGTCGTAAATAAGCTACAAGAGTTCACTGATATCCTTAGTCTCAGTACACTGGCACTGGATGCCCTCCGCTCAATGGGTTGGATTTTAGTACGTGGCTTAGCAGCATTAATTGATGGACTTGAAAAAGTGACTGACAGCATATTACTAACGAAAACATTTTTTAGTAACTCTCAAGTGGTTGAATTCGTTTCTACGATTCAACCTTTTTTGTACGTTCTTTTAGCTGCTAGCTTCCTATTTACGGGTTACCTAATCATTTTTCAAAAGAAATTTGATCGAGAAGGATTTTTGATCAATCTGTTTATCACATTGCTCATTCTCGGACTCTTATCCCCAACAATGACGCAAGTAAGTGAATTTAGTGATACTGCGATTGATTTCACAACTCAAAACTCTGGCGAAAATTCTTCCAGTGAATCGATATCAAATCAGATTTTACGAGAAAACATTCATGATTTGATTGAATATGACCGAAACGATTTTTCTGGTTTGGAAGGTGCGGCTTTTAATTCCTTGCCTCAAAGTCATTTACGAAATATTGATATCAACGAGGTATTCGATAGTAATGAATTTCGCTTGGGAAGTATTGGCGAACAAATCTCTCAGTCCAAACTAACCTGGAATGGTGAAACGATGGGAAGATCGAAACTCGATCAAAGTGGCGTCGAGTGGAACAACCAGTATTACTACCGCTATCAGCCGAACTGGTTGACCATCTTCGTGACGCTCGGAATCATGGGCTTCACTCTGTTCTCGATCGCCTACAAACTGGCGCGCCTGTCGTTCGAGCTCGCCTTCAATTATGTCTTGGCGATTCTCGTCGCACCGGCCGACCTGCACAGTGGCCAAAAGACGAAGAAGGTCATCCAGAGCATTCTGAACACGTTCCTCGTGATCATCCTGATTTTCGTCTCCATCAAGTTGTACACGATCGGGACCGCCTATCTGGCGGAGACGTTGGACGGGTTCGCCTACCTGATCGCCCTCATCGCCTTCTCGGTCGCATTGATTGACGGGCCAAACATGGTCGAGCGGCTGTTCGGGATCGATGCCGGGCTCAAACGGGGATGGGGTGTCGCGCTCGGTGCCTATGCCGCCGGGAAAGGCGTGACCTCGGCCGGTGCCCACGCGGTCTCGAAGGTCGCACGTGCCACACAAGGCGCACCGAAGATGCCATCGCTCCATGAGGCCGCGACGACGAGGATGGGTTCAAACACCGTACCTCAGAATGGTTCACCGCTTAATGTGGCGACCCAAACTTCACAGCAAGCGGACACCGAGAGACAAAACGCTCCAGACAGTATCGCTCAAGCGAATCAAACCGCAAGTCGCAAGCAGACCGATCAAGAGAAACCGACAAATCAGAAGGACGTTGCGCAACCAATCAGTGGTCAAGAATCAGGATCAGAATCTGAAGCGCAAGGCTCTTCACACGGGAAGGAGGCTTCGGGTCGCACGTCTCCCGAATCGATTCATGCGACGAACTCTGAGTCAAATACCGAACATGGACCCGACCATCAAACAAGGTCATCGGAGACGAAAAGACCGGAGTCGATTCACGACCATTCCAGTTCTGGGCATTCTCCAAGCCCTACTTCGTCGACTATCGAAGCGGTCACCGGGTCCACCAATACCACATCCGGACCAGGCCATCGTCACGATGAATCGACAGCGAGAAACGACGCGACGTCAGCGACACATCATGAGGTACCACCTTCAGGCGACTCATCCTCGTCTTCGTCATCTACTATGGATTCGAATGATTCGACAACAGAGAAACGCCAAGGACGCGCCCGACGGACCATCCATCAGGATACCGCGCTCGACATAGAGACCGAGGTCATCGAACAGGTGCGTGAGAATCAGACACACCGTCATACACAGAATCATGAAGAAATGCGACGGATCTATCCGACCTCGCCACCGCGACCTGACAACACGAAGAAAAAGGAGTGATGACCCATGCGCAAATACCGGATCCCGAACGAGGTCACGACCGAACTGAAGATCAACAAGATGCTCTATCTGCACGACTTCCTGTTCCTCGTCGGGCTCATCGTGCTCCGCCTCGTGACGCTCCCGTTCATCCCGTCGGCACTGCACATCCCGTTCACGGTCTTCCTCGTCGTCTTCGGGCTGTTCATGGTGCTCCGTCCGGCGACGAACCCGCAGAAGCGGATGGTCCACGCGCTCTATTACGCGCTCATCAAACGAAAAGACACCTATCTCGCGCTCGACGCGCAGACGAAAGGACGTGATTGAGATGGCTTTCATTGAAGATACGCTACAGGGACCTAGACACACAGGCACCTGGCTCGACGAACAGGACGTGGTCGAGAAACAGAAAGTCAAAGACAAGGTCGTCGTCAAACCGACGGTCGCCGAACTGATACCGGTCGTCGACGTCACCGGGACCGAGGCGTTCGAGATGCGCGACGGGACCTATCTCGACATGTTCCAACTCACCTCAAAGGACATCTACTCCTTGAACGAGGAGGAAAAGGACCATGACGTATTCTCGCTCGCCTATCTACTCCAGGCGTACGCACATCCGCTTAAGGTCGTGCCGCTGAACACGCCGCTCAATCTCGAACGGCAGAAGATCAGCATCGAACGACAGATTCGACAAAATCAGACACCGGCCTACCTGCCCTTCCTACTGAAAAAGAAGCAGGAGCTCGAGTATCTCGAGGAGCATCGCACCAATCGCGATTATCTCCTCTTTTTTTATGCCGACGACGAGCGGACGCTACGGGAGCGAAAGATGCACCTCTATAAACTGCTCCGGCGCTCGAACCCGATGCGCGAGCTGACGCTCGACCAGAAGGTCCATGTGCTCTATCAGCTGAACAACCCGAACACGAAACCGCAACTCGACACCTGAAGAAAGGAGTGACGCGCATGTGGCAGCGCCTGCGTGACAAGTTATCCAAACAACAGGACCCGGAGATCGTCAAAATCAAGAAAGGCTATAACCCCGACGTCATCGCCAAAATCCAGCCGCAGGGTGGTATTAAGTTCGACGCCAATTTCGTCCGGCTCGGGGACGGCTACCTGTCGTGTCTCCATGTTTATAAATATCAGTCGCTCGTCTATGACTACTGGCTCGAACCCATCTTGAACATGCCGGGCGTTTTGACGACGCTCGACATCGGGACGGCAGACAAGCGTGAGATTATCCAGACCATCAACAAGTCGATGGCCGAACAGAACACGCGCTTCGAGAACGCGAAGGACAACATCGACCGAATCGACGCCCGGGAGACGTACAAGGAACTGAACGAGCTCTATGAACAGATCACCCAAGGCGAGACGATGAAATATCTGCATCTGCGCCTCTATGTGAAGGCGAAGACGCTCGACGCGCTCGAGGTGAAAGTGCAGGAAGTGATGGAAGAACTTGAGGCCCGTAACTTCCGCTCGACGATCTTCCTGAACGAACAGGAATGGGAATGGCAGAGCCTGTTCACGAGCTATGACCAGCAACAGAGACTGCCGAACCGGCGCCGTGGGAAAGAGATCCCTTCCCTCTCTATCGCCGGCGGCTATCCGTTCCACTTCACGTCGCTCCAGGACGCGACCGGCACGTATTACGGGACGACCGACACGAACGGCAGCGTCATCTTCGACCTGTTCCATAAGGACAAACAACGCAAGTTCTACAACGCGCTCATGATCGGAAAGATGGGGTCCGGAAAGTCGACACTTCTTAAGAAGACGGTGCTCGACCAGGCGATCAAGGGCAACAAAATCCGCATCCTCGACGTCACGGGCGAATTCTCCGACCTCGTGCGCCAGCTCGGTGGGAAAGAAATCGCGCTCGACGGATCGGCCGGGCTCATCAACCCACTCCACGTCTATAAGACGGTGACGAACAATGACGGAAGCGCCAACGAGGCACTCTCGTTCATGCAGCATCTCTCGAAGATGGCCGTGTTCTATCACTACATCAACCCGGCGGCGACGCAGGAAGAGACGAACGAGTTCGAGATCCTGCTTCGCGATCTATACGTCCGGCACGGGCTCTGGGACGAACAAGGCGAACTGCCGATCACGACGCATCCGGCGAAGCGGTACCCGACGTTCTCCGACTTCTTGCATCTCGTGCGTCGTGAGCTCTACACGGACGACACGCGCACCTCAATCAAGGAGGCGATCAGCCCGAACCGGGTGCGACGTCTCGAGAACATCGAGCTCGCCATCACGAACCTCGTCCATAACTATGGCAACATCTTCGACGGACACTCCTCGATCGACCGGTTCGACGAAGAACTCATCGTCTCGTTCCCGCTCCGGAACCTGACGAGCCTACGCGACGAGGTGTTCCAGGCGCAGGTGTTCTCGCTCATGAACATGCTGTGGGACGGGATGATTGCCAACGGCTCGAGTCAACTGAAGGCCTATAACCAGGGCGTGCTCCGGACTGAAGAGGCATGCAAGTACCTCATCGTCATCGATGAGGCGCACCACTTGATCAACACGCGCGACATCGCCCAACCGGCCATCCTGTATCTGCAACGTTGCATGCGCGAGGCGCGCAAGTATTTCGGCGGCATCTTTTTCGTGTCGCACTTGATCACCGACTTCGTGCCGGCCGGATCGAAGTCCGAGAACGCGGAGAACGTCAAGTCGCTCTTCCAATTGACGCAATACAAGATTATCGGCGAACAGGACGCGGAGAGTATCCCGATCATCCAAACAGTGTTTGATGGCCAACTCTCGAACTCCGAGATGCGGATCATCCCCTCACTTGAGACGGGGCGTGTCGTCCTCAGTATCTCGGGCGTGCAGAACCTCATTTTTGACGTCGATGTCGCGCCCGAAGAGCTCGCCCTGTTCGGTGGAGGTGCCTGATGTGGGCGGCCACGAAACGGACGGCCCGCTTCGCCGTCACAGCCAAATGGCAGCTCGCGACGCTCAAGTGGCGGCTCATCCTGCTCGGCATTGCGACACTCGTGTTGTTCCTGGTCATCCTCGTTGTCGGCATCCTCGACACGCTCACGGGTGTCCAGAACGAACAACCGACCGACGTCCCGTTCGACACGGCCGGCGGTCTCCAGGTGAGCGAACAGGTTCTCCAATATCGGGGTTTGGTCGAGTCGGAACTGATGAAGCACGGACTGACCGAACAGACGAACCTCGTACTCGCGCTCATGATGCAGGAGAGTGGCGGCCGTGGCAGTGACCCGATGCAAGCGAGCGAATCGAAGTGTGGACGGATCGGATGCATCACCTCCCCCGAAGAGAGCATCGTCTACGGCGTCGAACACTTCGCCTCCGTCTTCGAACGGGCGAACCGTGACGTGCAGCTCACGTTACAGAGTTACAACTTCGGCGGCGGGTTTATCGAGTATGTCCAGGAGAACGGCGGACGTTACTCGAAAGAGCTCGCCATCTCGTTTTCGCAGATGATGTATCAGCGCGTGAAACACACCGGTATCTATCGTTGTCATCGCCCGAGCGCGGTCCAGCACGGTGCCTGTTACGGGGACATCGAGTATGTCGACGCGGTGTTGAAATATCTCGCGCCGGTCGCCGTCGCCGACCGGGTCATCACGAAAGAACTGTTGTCGGGGTTACGTTCCCCGCTCGCCATCCCGCTCAACGTGACATCGCGTTTCGGATGGCGCGTCGTCTTCGGACAACGGGACAACCACACCGGGATCGACTTCAGTTGCACCCCGTCCGACACGATCCACGCGGTCAAGAGTGGCACCGTCATCTATAGTGGGGACCGTGGACCGTACGGCAATCTCGTCCAAGTCCGGCACGACAACTACATCACGGCGTACGCGCACCTGAGTCGTCTCGGCGTCCAGACCGGGCAACAGATCAACGCTGGGCAAGCGCTCGGGTACTGCGGCACGACCGGCCGATCGAGCGGGAACCATCTTCATTTCGAGATCAAGACGAGCGAATGGTCCGGACATATCGACCCCGCACCGGTCTTCGGATTTTGAGTCATGGATGTATGGAAAGGAGGAGGAGGAATGAACTTCACCGCACGTCACCTCGCGTATCTGTTCGGGGTACTGCTTCTGATTTCACTCGCGGCGAACGCCTTTTTCTATCAACAAGTGACGGCTGTCACGAGTACTTCAGACCCTAGTGAGACGAAACATGAGAGCGTCACTCCCTCTGAATCGGAAACCTCCGAGGATACGCCGTCAGACACTGCACCAGTCGTCGCTTCGACGGAGATGGAACGAATGGAAGAGCTGGTGACACGCGCGACACGCTTCATCGAGTATGCCTTCACCATCACGAAGGACAGTTACACGCCCCAGAAACGACAGGCGAAAGAGGTCATGTCGGAAGATCTCGCGGCCACGTTATTCGCCGCGGACGGGAGTGATGTCGGCACGTTCGAGACGACCGTCCGCGATATCGAGGTGTTCCCTTCTGTCTCCGGAGAGGATTGTCTAGTCCGGTTCGAACAGGACCTGTTGATCACCGAGACGGGTTATGAAGAGACGACGCAAGAGCTGTTGGCCCTGACGTTCGAGTCCATCAACGGGCGTTTAGTTGTCACCGAGATGGAAGACCTGACATCGGAAGGAGGGATCTAGATGCGACGACAAACGCGACGCCGTCTCACCCAGAACGTCTCCCGGTTCTACCTCGGAATCGGGATATTCTTTGTCATCGGCTTCCTCTTCTTCGGTACCTCGTCGTTCTTCTTCGCCGAAGAATCACCGGTCAATGAGACACCAATCAACGAACCAATCCGACTCTCAAACGGGGAGACCGTGACGCTCCATGCATGGAGTTATGACAAGGAAAAGCAGACGATGCGCGTCCGAATCTCGCTCGATGAAGTACCAGGTAACACGAACGACCATCTCTTCCGCTATGTCTATAAGGCACGTCCGGATTCCGAGAAGGAAGTCATGGTGCTGTATGACCGGAACGATCAATACGTGCTCGAATTGAAAGATGTGCCGAGCGACTTCGACCAACTCGCCGTCCGAATCTATGGGGTGGACGAGTCACAATCAGTCGACGCACTCACACCCGAGGAACGGGAGAACAGTCTTTTGACGTCACTCTATGCCGACCGCCGGACCATCGAACAGGCGAACCACAGTTCATCTGATGAGACAACTTTCACGAGACAATTTGTTGAGGACGAGCTCGCGCAGACCGAGCGCCAGTTAGAAAAAGCGCAGCAGTCAGTCGAGGCGCAGCGACAACAAATCAAGCGACTTGACCGTGACAAAGAGGAGCTTGAAGACGAACTCCCCTACCTCTCGCTCGACGAACAGGTCGAACAAGAGAACGAAATTTTCGATCTTGGCCGGAAACGTGACGAGCTCAACCTGGAACTCGAGAAGCTCGAACAGTCGGTCGTAGCGCTCGAAGAAAAGCACGACAAGTTGCGCGTTCGGCTCCGGGAACTGTCGATTTAAGTGGCACATTTCGTGCCAAATCGCTGATTTTACTGGCACATTTCGTGCCATTTTCGGACTTTTGGTGATATCACGGAAACCCCAGGCTCTGCCTGGGCTATCACGACAAGTGATAGCAGTTTCCCCTTATGCTCTTTGAACGAACTTTTCGGACGTTGGCAATAGGTAACCTCTAGAAAGGTGGTCAGGTAGATGGATCTGTTACTCCGCGACATCGACCCCGTCATCGTGAAGCAAATCGATGAATGGGCGAAGGAACACAACTGCTCCCGGCAACAATATTTGAAAGAACTGCTCGCCTCTTGGTGCGCGAACGGCATCCAATCGACACAGGTCGAGCGGCTCGAACGACAGCTCGAGGCGAACACGCTCCATTTGAAACGGAGTGCGGACGAGCTCGCCGAGGTGACCCGGTTGTTGAACGAGGTGATGCAGGATGCGTGAGACGCCGGGCGTCGTTATCAAGTCGAAATTTAAGGTGCCGGGTACGAAAAAGAAGTCGCGTCGCTACACGACGTACCTCGACTACATCAATCGCCCGGACGCGAAAGATAGCCGCGAACAGTTCGAGACATATCACGACTATATGGAAGACGAGACGAAATCGAGCGGTCTGTTCACACGCGAGGACGACCGATTGAATGACGAAAAACGTCGCGCCGTCCGCGATATCTTCAAACATGCACAAGAGAACGGGAGCATCCTCTGGCAAGACGTTATCTCGTTCGACAACACCTGGCTACGAGAGACCGGTGTGCTCCACGACGACCTCGTCGACGAGAAACGATTGATCCAGGCGACGCGGAACGCGGTCGAGGCGATGCTCCAAAAAGAGAAGATGGTACACGCCTATTGGACCGGTGCCGTGCATTACAACACCGACAACATCCACGTGCATGTCGGCATCGTCGAGACGAGCCACATACGCGAGCGCGGCAAACGCAAACCGAAATCGATCGAGCTGATGAAGTCGAAGGTCATCCATTCCCTCGCCGACCGGACGAAAGAACAGGAGAAACTGAACGCCTTCATCCGCGACGAGTTGGTCGCCCATAAACGGAACCGAAAGATTCCAACGCTCCCGAACCGTGTCCTGCATCCCGAACTCGTCCGTCAATTTAAGGACATCTATGAACGTTTTAAGGACATCTATGAACGGTTGCCGGAAGACAAACGACAGTGGCGCTACAACATGAACGGGATGCAGCCACTCCGTGAATCGCTTGACCGTTTGACCGACCGCTATATCGACATTCACTTCAAATCAGAGTTTCAAGCCTTCAACGAGCGACTCGAACAGGAAGTGTCGTTCCATCGTCGTAGCTACGGCGACACGGAGAAGGCCGAGCGGTACCGGACGACAAAGCGACAGGATCTCTACACGCGGATGGGGAATGCCATCCTCTCCGAGATGCGCGACTTGTCAAAAGAACAGGCGACCGTTGAGAAAAATGGAGCCCCAAAACATCCGGTCCGACGCGCGTTCAACCAACAAAAAATCTTCAAGGAATCACTTTACCGAATCGAGCGGCATATGAACGATGAGTTCGAACATTTGAAGAACCAACGTGCTTTCGAACAGCTGGAACGGGACATCGAATATGGAAAGTGAGGGAGGACGATGGAAGAGTTGAGACAGATTCGTCTCCGGTTAAAGCCGGAGACGGTTGCGTATTTGGAGGAGTTCGCCGAGGACAAACGATTCGGTCATCTCGGTCAGGTCATCGACCATATCGCAGAAGAGCATAAACAACTGGCCTACGAGAAGTGGGACATGCAGTTCCTCATCCGCTCAATCAGCACGCAGGTATCCCGTCATATCGAGGAGATGATGAACGAGCAGGTATCGGCGGAACTCGAGCGGATCCGTCTCGCCGCGAACCGCTCCGACCGTCACGGACTAATCCTGACAGAGCTCCTTCAGGCGCTCATGCAGACCGAGGGCATCGAGGACATCATGACGACGGATCAGTTCAAGCCGACGTTCCTCGCGACGGCGGAACGTGTCGTCCAGGAACGCATCGAGCACCAAAAACAGAAGAAGGACACACTAACTTTTGAGAGAGGATGAACCTTATGCGACCACTTGACCGTCCCTTTACGATGGGACAACTGTTGACGCTTCAACCGAAAACTGTCTCGGTCCTTATTTATGGAAAACGGTACGAAATCCCGGTGTCCGTTTCCGAGCACCAACTTCTGACCGCCATTGCGCAAGACGAAATCGTCTTGCTTCCAGTCAATTTCGAGCGGACACGGTTGTTACTCGACATCTCGGAAACGTCGCCACAACTTGAACGTGAACTGAACGAATTCACGGATAGTGATGAATCTGTCACCGACTTGTTGAAGGAAGGAGTCTGACACGATGGCCAAGATGAAGACGAACGAAGAACGGAAAGCCGAGCTCGAGGCCTTGACCGAGCAGATGGGAAAACAGATCGACAGCTACTTCGAGAGTCCGGAGAAGATCCGGGAACATCTCCAGTTTCTCGGCAAGTTCCATCAATACTCGATGCGGAACGCGATCTTGATCGAGTCCCAGTTCCCCGGTGCGGTCGCGGTCGGCTCTTATCCGTTCTGGGAGAAGCAAGGCGCACAGGTACAAAAAGGTGAGCGTGGCATCAAAGTATTCGTCCCAAGTCCGGTGACGTATGCCTTGCACAAAGATGAATGGGTACCACTCAGCAAGGCACCGAAGCCGATCAAGGACGGTGTGAAACAAGGGCGAGTCCCGTCACGCAAGATGATGTACTTCAAGATCGGTCACGTGTTCGAGTACACGCAGACCGACGCTCGCGAGAAAGGGATCGAGGTCTCGGACATCTTCAAACGGTATCATAGGGACGGCGGGCTCGAGAACGAACAAGACATCCGCGACGCCTTGACGACGCTCGCGAATGCCCGGAATGTGACGCTCTTGGAGGAACCCCTCGACGAAATCGGGACGGCGAAGGGCTGTTACTATCCCGAACTACATGCGATCGCCTTGAACCCGCGGAACACATCAATCGAGAACATCACCGTCCTGATCCACGAGCTCGCCCATGCGGAGCTGCACAACCAGGAGCGGAATTTTGAACGAGACCAACCGCTCACGGCACCCGAAAAAGAGTTCCAAGCCGAGATGGTCGCCTATGTCGTCTCACATCAACTCGGTTTCCCGACGGATGACTTTTCGCTCTCCTATTTAGCCGGTTGGACGAAGGACAAGGAACTCCTCGACAAGGAAAAATTGTTGCAGGAGGTTCACCAGACGTCTGCGACTTTCCTCGATCATATCGAATTACACTTAGAAAAGGTGCGCACGTTGGAACAAGAAAAGGAACAGACCCCACTTGAATATATCGAGCAACTAGATCGGCGTATGGGATGGAAAGACACCGACCTCACACTCTACGAACGGGTGCACGCCGTACAGAATGTGTTTCCTGAAGAAGTAGGATCCTATCTAAACGCAAAAGCGGCTCTCGAGACGAACCTGAAGATGGATCGCGTCGATGAGCCGCTCATGTATATTCATGGTAAAGGATTCGGCTTTCAACAGTTCGGTATTGCAAATAGTCATGACTTCGGTGAAGATCAGCTTGTGGCTTAT
Source organism: Exiguobacterium sp. E4787 (assembly GCF_018618375.1). Lineage (NCBI taxonomy): Bacteria > Bacillati > Bacillota > Bacilli > Caryophanales > Exiguobacterium > Exiguobacterium sp. E4787. Next base: position 33,036 of record NZ_JACSLY010000016.1, read on the forward strand.
ACAATCGCATTACCGAATCAACCATTGGTCAGTGGTCACTTCGTCCCGGAAAGTGCCGTACATCCTTTACACCATCTTGAAAAAACCAATCGTTTGGAGAGACCGGTCCTGAAATCGCTTGAAAATCACTGGCATGACGTGTTGTTAGATGAAGAACAAAAGTCCCTTTCAAGAATTTCATTGTTTAACATCGAAAGACTCTGGTGACATTCGTGGGTATGATGATTTAAAAATTCATGCCCTTTTCAATTTCAGAGCGCTGCCATTGCTTTTACCTCATACATTTTGTGTAAGCATATGAGCAGCTGTTTCACGCATATCTTGTAGGTCAGATATCTCTGCGAATTCAGCTACAGTTATTGCGCTGGTTGTTAACAACTCAATTATATGCTCATCCATTCTTGACCATGTTCTTCCGCCTGCATTGTCGTAAGCATCGAGTAACTTTGTCAAACCATCCTTACCAAACAGTAATAGATGTGATAGAAAATCCACAGATGTGTCCGCAATACTAATTTCTGTCCAATCTATCAAACCAGAGACCTCAAAATTCTTATTTATTAGTATGTGGCCAGGGTGTAAATCCCCGTGGCTTACACCTACATGCGATGGCCATAGCGAATCATTCGCCAACCATTCTTGCCAACGCTCCCATAGCTCTGAATTCACATGATACTTCTGTCTCACCTTCTCCATCCGTATCTTCATTGAACTGTTTAAATCTCTAGCATATAGAGTTTTGATACCGATTTCTTTGAAGTGTCGATGTGGTAATGTGTGTAGTTCTGCCAATACTTTACCTAATGACTGATAGTAAGATTGTGGTGTATTCTCTTTGTCAAAACTCCAGATGTAATCTTGTTGCTCTACATCAATTGTTGCAACCGGAACACCATCTAATTGCTTATACGCAATTAGTTCATCATCAAAAATTGACCAATTTGGAACTTGAAAACTCACATGTTCTTCCATAATTTCTAGTGCCCCCTTTTCTTTCAAGGCGCTCCTCATCGAATCTAATCTTCGAGGAATTCTTAGTATCCACTTGCTACCAAGCTTATCTTTTGCATAAGCAACTTGAAAATCAACACCCGATTCATTTACCACAATGCTATTCTCTAACACATCTAATCCTTTATTTTTTGCAAGCCGTTTAAATTCGTTCATGATTTGTTCCTCCAATTTTTATGTTGTGCGATAAGCAAGTGAAATGTATGCATTTTTAATACTTTTTCATTTCAATCTTTTCTAATTAGACTTAACTAAATGAAGTCATAAAAAAAATCACAGACAAAATGGTGTCTGTGATCAAGAGTAAATGAGCTACAACCAAGAAGCGTCCATTATCAAAAATAAAAGGACACGACAAAAAGAGTTGTAAATCTGCTATGTTTGTAAGTGTGTGGTTTCTTCGTCAAAGATTGATAAAAATGTGCAGACTACTCCCATTTACTCTGTTTTATGAAAACAGAGCCTTTGAACATATTCAATTAGCCATTGTTCAAAGTGTGGTGGCGTAATCTCCCGGCGTGCATCATTCTTAACAATCCTCCTAGTGAATATTATGCTGTTGACTTTATATCAGTTTTTATTCAATGTCAATCGAGCTTTATATTTAGATAAAAATTATTTGCCGATTTGTCTTTATTAAAAAATACTGATTTGTAAGTTTTAAAAATACAATCATGAATAATTGATACTCGTTTTTAATCTTCCCAAAGCTCATCCATCAACTCATCGATATCACTCGATAATCGTTTGCGTTCCTTGGCGTCCACTTCAACTTTCCCATCTTCATAAAACCAAAGCACATCTCCAGGTTGAATCAACTTAGGAAGCCGAGACTTTGGAATATCCTCCATCACTTCCCTGAATTCGACGACAGCCAAGTCCCCTTCAAATCGATCGATGATTCCCCGCCGTCTCTTCATTTGGATTTTTTCACGGCGTAACTCGAGCCGTTCCCCGTGATGATGATCGTACCGTTCTTATCTGTGCGAAGTGTGTTCACCTTCTGACGTTTCAAGTTCGTCACCACTTCGGACGTCGGATGCCCGTAGCTATTCTTCCCGACACTGATGATGGCATGCTTCGGTTTGACCGTGTTCAGGAACGTGCTGCTTGTCGACGTCTTGGCACCGTGATGCCCCACCTTCAAGACATCCGCTCGGAGCGTCTGTTTCTTCGCCATCATGTCCTTCTCAGAAACGTGTTCCGCGTCCCCTGTGAACAAGAACGTGTTCTTCTTGTACGTGACATGAAGGACTGCACTCCAGTTGTTCAAGTCACTGTTCGAGTAGGCTTTGACCGGACCCACAAACTTCGCACTGACACCTTTGATCGGTAGTTTCACGCCGGCCTGTGCCGTTTTGATGGTCTTCCCTTCCCGTTTGACGGCTTGAAGGAAGTCTTTATAGGCTTGGGTCGTGTGCTTCACTTTTGGCGCGTAGACGTTCTCGACACGATAGGCATCCAAAATTTCATCTAATCCACCGATATGATCCGCGTCCGGATGCGTCGAGATCAACACCTCGATATCATCCACTTTTTGCTTTTTGAGATAGGCGACGATGGCATCGCCCTTTCCTTTGTTCCCCCCGTCGATGATGACGTCCTCACCGCTCGGCATCTTGATATAGATAGCGTCTCCCTGCCCGACATCGATGTAATGGACTTTGATGCTCGCAGCAGCTGATGCTTCCCCGTATGGCGACACCAATAGCGCTCCACTAAATAGAACGGCACTCCCGATCTTGATCAATTTATTCATCTTCTATCACTCCACTTTAAAATTATTGTAAAATTATCCAACACACCTTTATTATAATCCGGTATTTGTTAAATAGCTTCTTATTCCTGTGGTTGACCACATACATAAATAGGTAAGGTATAATTGATAGGAGGAGTAAGAGAAATGGACTTACGAAAACCAATCGCAATAAACAAAACATATAAACCGGTTCTGATTTTTAAAGACGGGGTGGAATTAAAAGAGTGTGTCTCCATTCAGGAAGCCGCACACTATCTTAAGGCATACACGTTATACACCGCCATGCCGTATCGCCACATTATGAATGGCATCATCCTTGATGAGACCTGGATCCATGAGGGGAGCAGCTATCGGTTCACCACTGATTCTAATGTAAAGAAAACAACACTGAAGGAAATTAAGATTCAAAATAAGGAATACATTCAAGGGCATATCTATATAAAACCTAACACTTGGGGGTACTCAACCTACTATTTAACTGTAGGTAAAGAAATTCTGAGACAAACCCATGTACTTAAAATGGTATATATTTGAACTTGCACTTGCATTCAAATTTCATATGTAATAAAATAATTACATATGAAAGACTTACAAGTAAACGAGGAAATTTTAAGTACTTTATTGGCGCTAGCTAACCCTTATAGACTACAAATTCTTTATTTACTTACTTTAAATCGAGAGTATGTAAGTGAGTTAGCTAGAAAAATGGGCATTAGTAGACCGTTACTTTACTTGCACTTAAAAAAACTTGAGGAGGTAAATCTAGTTAGTAGCCATCTTGAAATATCAGAATCTGGTAAATCTTTGAAATTTTACCATTTAACTGATTTGAATTTCACTTTAAACGAAACAGTTCTTAAGTCAATGTTTGAAAAAAACGATATTGAAGGAGATAATATTAGTGACTAGTATCTACTTAACATTTTTCTCATTTGTTCAAATTTTTCTTCCAATAATAGTATCAATCGTAGCATTAATTCTCATATTTAGATTTATTAATAGATATGAGAAAAAATCTGAAGAAAGATCCGCTATAGAAAAGCAACAGTTGGACTACATATCTAACAAAGTAAATGAAATAGAAAAATTACTTAAACAAATTGACTAATTTAGTCTAGTTTTAAGCAAAAAGGCTTAATTCCATAAATGAAATTAAGCCTTTTTACAAATAAAACTGATATTTAATAACTATATGCCGAGCTATAGCTATCTTTACCCACAAACAACTTCAACCAGCATGAAACTGATCCAAGTCCATCGTAGGCTACAAAATTAAAGTCTAACTTTGCAGATGCTTTATAATCCTGAGTCTCTTTTGCTCTAGTTATTTTCAGACCAGTAAAAGTAGTGGTTCCACCTTTACCAACTAGTTTGTAATCATACACTCTTTGAATGAAATCCATCCCACCCTGTACTAAAGTGAAATCCGCATAAAAATATGCATCAGCCACACCAATGTTTTTACGAACTTGGGCTTTTTTATATGCTTTATATCCCGATCCCCCTGTAACCGTTCCTGGCGTTACAGTCATAGGCTGAATCATTCCAGGCACTGACGGTGTTGCTTCAAAAGTCTCTACCGTAGTCGGCTCAATAGTTGTTGCCGCAACAGAACCATCTGCGTAAATCTCAATCTGTTCAATATTCCCCGCTTTATCACTGTTCTGAATAAAATCAATTGGCTCAACGTTCGGTTTTAGAGAATCCCAAATCTCTCCATTTTCAAGCTTGTTTATTAATTTCTCTTGAGTCACCACGTCTACATTGTATGTAGCTAAAAACTCTTTAAGAGAAACGATTTCTTCTGCTGGAATATTAATATTACCCTTAACCTCTGTCGCTTTTTCTACGCTTGATTGATTTTCACTTGCTTGAACAGATCCAATCCCCGTTGTTAATGAGAGCGTTAACACAGGTATCATTAATCCCCCTACAATTTTCTTCATAAGTATACCTCCTGTTTTTATTTTCACTTCATTTACCACAATAATGTAATTTTAATTACATTTCAATACATTAATAATAATTATTTCCTTTAATTTATTTTAAAGGATAATTATGTTTTTTGAATTTTAACACGGTTCTGAACCTAATTCTTAATCCGTGCGAGAGCAATGAAAATTGCCCGTCCCGTTAAATAAAAGTGCGAATTTTCGACCTTTTATTTAATCTGTTATATTCCGTTGTTAAAAAAGTTAGTAACTATACGCCGAGCTATAACCATCTTTACCTACATACAATTTCAACCAGCAAGATACTGCTCCTGCGCTATATGGAGTAAATTTAAAATCTAATGTCGCAGATGATTTATAATCCTGAGTCTCTTTTGCTCTAGTTATTTTCAGACCAGTAAAAGTAGTGGTTCCACCTCTTCCAATTAGTTTATGACCGTATACTCTTTGAATGAAATCCATCCCACCCTGTACTAAAGTGAAATCCGCATAAAAATATGCATCAATCACACCAGTATCTCTACGAACTTGGGCTTTTGTATATGCTTTATATCCCGATCCCCCTGTAACCGTTCCTGGCGTTACAGTCATAGGCTGAATCATTCCAGGCACTGACGGTGTTGCTTCAAAAGTCTCTACCATAGTCGGCTCAATAGTTGTTGCCGCAACAGAACCATCTGCGTAAATCTCAATCTGTTCAATATTCCCCGCTTTATCACTGTTCTGAATAAAATCAATTGGCTCAACGTTCGGTTTTAGAGAATCCCAAATCTCTCCATTTTCAAGCTTGTTTATTAATTTCTCTTGAGTCACCACGTCTACATTGTATGTAGCTAAAAACTCTTTAAGAGAAACGATTTCTTCTGCTGGAATATTAATATTACCCTTAACCTCTGTCGCTTTTTCTACGCTTGATTGATTTTCACTTGCTTGAACAGATCCAATCCCCGTTGTTAATGAGAGCGTTAACACAGGTATCATTAATCCCCCTACAATTTTCTTCATAAGTATACCTCCTGTTTTTTTTCCCTTCATTTACCACAATAATGTAAAAAAAATTACATTTCAATACATTTACAATTTTATATTATCTTAATTTTATTTTTGGTATAATTTTGTTTTTATAAACCTAAGATTTCAAAAAACACCATTCGGCCGAATGGTGTTCCTTGCGTGGCGTTAGACGCGCCCACGCTTTTGCTTTTGACGTTGCCCTTACGCTCCGTGCCTCCCGTTAGAAAGGTCCAGGAACATAGAGATGCGGCGGTGAGCCAGCAGCTCTTGTTATCGGGCCGTCAGGGGGGCAGCGGTGCGATGAGCGACTTCGCCAACGGGCGTTAGACGCTCACGCATGAGCCCGGATCCCCATTCCTTTTCCCATGCCCCGTCTTCAGACACGCTCCAATCTTCGAAGCGATACTTGATGATCCAATGGACATGCATCACTTCATATTCGAATACACCCTCGGATAGCTCTGAGACGACGAAGCTGACCTCTCTATCGGCCACCACCCAGGTCCCATATAGATACACAATCTTGATCGGATGCTCTTCCGCGTCCAGATAGATCACTACGCGAAAGTAAGGCGAGTTCCGTCCCTCATCGAACCGGACGAACGGATCCAATCCATCGAACGCATAGTCATCAAGTAGCCGCTCGTCCATCACGTCTCACCCTTTCAGTCTTTATAGACCGATTCTCGATACTTATGTGATTCACGCCTCGTTAAAGACTCACGTGAGAAAAAATAAATGTATACACGTATACAAATCTACAAGTATACATGTATACATTTTGAAACAATCAGTTATGTACTTGAAGCGTGTTTGTATTAAAGAAGACCGTCATTTGTTTTAATCGTTCTCCTTCTTTCACCTCACAAAGGATATCCATACTTACTAACTCAAATGCTTCAGGATCGATGTCCATCCGTTCAGGAAGTCTTCTAAGTAATACCTCTTTCATCTCTTTGATCGTTTGTTGGTCCAATGTGTGACTCATTTGAATCATCCTCTCCTGTTGATAGCTCAACGATACCTTGAATCTGACCACTCGACATCTCGGCTTGTTTCATATAAGCCCTGGGCTTGTTTGAAACAAGCCCAGGGCTTACGTAGGAAAAACGGCCATTTTCACCAAACAAGCACTCATTTCTTCATCAATCCAAACATCTCAAATACACATTCATGAAAAGACAGAGCAACATGATTTCTTTATGCCTTTGACTTCTCACCAAATCATTTGTTTTCGCCACGCGAAAACATTCCTTTTCCCGGATCCGAATTCTGGATCCAGGCGAGAGCAACGCGAGTCGCAAATCCCATAAAAGAAAAACGTATGTTTTTCCTCCTTGCCCTTACCGGACGGAACAGGACCGGTCCCCCGGCCCCGCTCCTTTCCATTCAACCCATGTAACCTCGCTGTTTCATGCTGACATATGACTCGTCCGCACCGAGGATGAGATGGTCGAGCACCGGGATGCCGATGAGGTCTCCCGCTTCATGCAACCGTTCGGAGACGAGGATGTCCTCCCGGCTCGGGCTCGGGTCCCCGCTCGGATGTTGGTGACAGGCGATGATGCACGAGGCATTGTTCAAAATCGCGCATTTGAAGATTTCTCTCGGGTGAACGACACTCGAATTGACGCTCCCGACATGCGCCCGGTGGACGCCGATGACCCGGTTCTTTGTGTTCAACATGATGACGAGGAACACCTCACGGTCATCATCCCCGATGAATGATGACCCGATTTGCCGAGCATTGTCAGGTGATTGGATGACGGCGTGCTCGAGGGCGACCATTTCTTCTCGAATCTCTTGCTTGATACGGATGACCTCGATGATTGACGATAGTTCCATGTTGGTTTGTCCCCTTTCGGATAAGCTGACCTCAGAACGAACACCGTTGTGCGTCCTGTTGACGGGAACGAAGCGAGCGTCGGGAGACGGTGCAAGGGCGACCGCAGAGAGAGCCTCAAAAAAATGCGTAGAGCGCATGCAGGACTAGGCTTCCGTAGCCAACGAGCGAAAAGCCTTGCTTTGAGCCAAAAGCGGAGGAAGACGGGCCGGAGGGCGCGTCATTTTTTTGACGTCCCTTGCACCGATGACCAGCGAGCTAGAGTACGGAAACAGGACGCACGGATCAATAATCAAAAAAGAGCTGTTCAAACGAGATAAATCGGGTATAAAATAAGAACAAATGTTCGTTTATATGAAAGGAGAATTGTGATGACGATGTATCGCGATCGAGGTGAGCTGAAATGGATCCCATTTCTCATGCCCGAACACAGAGCCTTACTGACGAAATACTATAAAGAAATTCAAAAGATCGAGATGCCTGATATCGACGAACAGGTCCTATCGGTCTATGAAAACGTGCTGAATGATGCAATTTTCAGTGGGAATCTGGTGGAGGTGAAATATGTGGAGGAGCGGGAGATGAAACGATTCAGAGGATTCGTGCACCGGACAAACTACATGGAGCGGACCGTCGAGCTGGCCAATCAAAGGGACGGGATCATCCATGTGCCGTTCGAGGCAATCATTCACGTGGAACAATCGATAGACTAACGCCCTGGCGGTTGTTCGAAGTCTGCGTCACGAAACGAAGTGTCGCTCCTCGACTTTCCAAAAATAGAAGGGAAGAACACAATTGTTCTTCCCTTCGCGGCACGATTCACTTATATAACTGGATTTGTATTTTGATTTATACGAATTGCTTTAAATCATTGAATCCTTTGTTTTTAGCATTCTCAATAAATAAACGGACCCGTTCTTCTCGAGGGATTTGATTCTCCAAACAATAATCTAGAAAACCAATCAACACCTCACGCGTGATCATTAATCCTTCGATCGTTTCACCTGTTAATTTTTCCGCAAGAGACGTGATTGACTTTAATTTTTTCTCACCCGTAAAGCCTCCAGAGGTGACATATCCATAAAACTCAAGCTTACTATCGTCATATGTCATATAGTTTTGAATGTACTCTGATGCCATGTAATTCGCGAGCTGTTGCGTTAAGCCAAATCCATTCGGGTAATGTTTGGTGTCGATGATGCCATGAATGGAACCTGAACGAATTAGAATTTCGATTTCTGTTTGCTTACCCTGAATTTTAGGCTGATAGATTGTCTCGAAACCGATCGCCTTCAAGATGTCAGTGGTCGTTCGTTCAAATTCATTGTGCGTCATGTCCCCTAGATATCTCTCTACAAAATCTTCAGAAAGGTGGTTCATCGTTCCTTGTCCGGCTCGAACCGCACTCACAGCTTTCAGTGCATCGCGTTTTCCGAAGATAGGTTCGAGATAAGATAGAAGCTCTTCATCTGTCCATTCTGTGGGAGTAGGGATTTTACTTAAAGCGACTTCAATTTTTTTGGCCATTTTAGCCGAGTTATTGGCAGGTTTGATGTCACCAAACTCATTTGATTTGTAGCTGTCAATGTCTAGGCCGCTGCTCTGGGCCATCCGTTCCACTGATATGAGGTAACGAGTGTTAAACGGGTAACGCGTATCATAGTAAGCGATACTCTTCATCGCCGCCTCGACCAAAGACAGATCTGTTTTCAGAATCGACGTTCCTCTCTCATATTCAACTAGTCCTGTATACTCACATAGCAACATGAATGTGTGTGCAACGTCTGAATGAGCCTGATAGTAATCGCGAGCGGCCTTATCGTTTCGGGCTCGATGATCGTAGTGAACCGCGACCTCTTGCTTCATTGCTTCTTTTTGTTCTGGAGACGCACTTCGGAACGATAGGATTTTTGAGACAACCTCTTGTTCCTGTGAATCTTTTTGTGCGGTTAAAACAAAATACGTGATTTCTTCTTTAGATAGACGATACTCAAGATCTGCACGTTGTACGAGTTTGATTAAAAAGCGCGCAGGGCGAATACGGAATCCCTCTTCGAATTTCGGACGGAATCCTTTTTCCATGAAATAGGCATTCGGAATTTGAAGCGTAAGAATTTGTTTCTTCACATTTTCATACGGTTGGACCCCGTCTACTAAAGCTTTCCCTACCTTAGTCGGTTTTACAAATCCTTCTTTGTCGATGTAACAATACGAGAACGTCTTTAACATCGCACACCACGTACGTCCACCTGATCCATCGTTGCTTACGTTGTTACGCTTTAATCCATGTGCCGCGAGGACCGATTCATAGTGCTTGTGCAGTTCTCGATTCCCTTCCCATTTCTTTGTGAAATTATCTGTCGCCTCTTTCAATGCAGTGACGGCCTCCGCGTGGAATTGAGGATCTCTCTCCGGTCGTGTGATAAACCATACTTTACGTTCAGCCATATCGTTTCATCCTTTCGCTTCTCATTTTATTTTTACGTTCTCGTATGTCTGGTCGTTCATTCAATTCAATCAATAATTGTTTTTTGACCATTCGGTTTCCCGGCAATGGATTTTTGTCATAATATTCGACGACTCGATAGATGACATCAAAATGATTTTCGACTGCCTCATCAAACTCAATTTCACCATCGAGTTCAGATACCGATTCGATAGTCTCTGCATACTTTCTAATGATCTCTTGGATTTCGAGAATCGAGATATTTGATGGATCACTGTTTTTTGTAAAAGAAGATATCGTCCCATTCATCAGCTCTTCTTTCATCTCAAGTGCGGCTTTCCAGTATCGAATCAACGTGATCGCATTGAAGACGTTTCCGGCACGTTCGTCTCGATAAATTGAGTTGACTTCTCGTCCTGTCTTTTCCGATAGGATCCTTCTGATATCCTTTTGTGCCAAATGTTCCTTGAACGCACTTATGATTTCTTCTGTGATGAAACTCGAACAGAGGTACATTTCACATAACTCTCTTAAGTTTCTAAGGCGCTTATCTTTCAATTGTTCCTCCCCCTCTTAGGTATCTGTTGCTAAATTTAGATTACAACAGGCTATCAAAGTAAAATCATTCGACATTGAATGATTTTACTTTGATAGCCTTCTGTATTTTAGTTTTTGTAATTTGAGCTTAAGGGCTGCTATTTGTTAAAAAGAGATGTAGAATAGGCTTATGAGTAAGCAAGAACATACTTTCGTTTTTATTAGCATTAACAGTGAGGAGTTTTATTATGATATTTAAAAAAGGTGAACTATTTAATGGTCCAGGTGGCCTTTCTCTTGGTGCGAAAAATGCACGCGTGATTCATCCAGAGACAAACGAGGAGTATCGGATCGTACATGAATGGTCGAACGACTACGATGAGCAAGCTTGTAAAACATTCCGTTTCAACATCTGTGATGATATTGATGATAATTCCGTCCATCACGGGCCCGTCGAACAACTTCCAATCGGAGACAAGTCTGTCCTGGGTGACATCGATTGCTTCGCATTCGGATTCCCATGTAATGACTACAGCCAAGTAGGTGAGAAGCATGGATTGAACGGAACATTCGGTCCCCTCTACTCTTATGGAGTTAAAGTACTGAACGAGTACCAACCAAAATTTTTCGTCGCAGAGAACGTCGGTGGTCTTCAAAGTGCCAACGAAGGTAAAGCGTTCATTCAGATTTTGACTGAGCTTGAAGAGTGCGGCTATGTATTGACGCCTCACCTCTATAAATTTGAACTTTATGGCGTCCCTCAGGCTCGTCACCGGATCATCATCGTTGGGATTCGCAAAGATTTGGCAGAGCAAGGAATCGAATTTAAAGTTCCGGCGCCACTTAACACACTCGACAATGTCAAAACAGCAAGTGAGGCAATCTTGAATCCTCCGATTCCAGAAGATGCAATGAACAACGAACTGACTAAGCATTCTAGTAAAGTGGTAGAAATGCTCAGACACATTCCTCCTGGCGAAAACGCTTGGTACTTAGGAATTCCAGAACACTTACGTTTAAACGTCAAGGGTGCACGTCTGAGTTCGATTTATAAACGATTGGACCCGAACCGTCCAGCGTATACGGTGACTGGTAGCGGTGGTGGCGGTACGCATATGTATCATTGGGAAGAAGAACGTGCTTTGACAAACCGTGAGCGGGCTCGCCTCCAAACCTTCCCGGATGATTTCGTGTTCATTGGTAGCAAGGAGCAGGTACGCAAACAAATCGGCATGGCCGTTCCTCCTGCAGGAGCTCAAATTGTGTTCGAGGCGATTTTGAAGACTTTTGCTGGAATAGAATACGATTTTATTGAACCTACGCCAAAACTTCAATTGAATAATCTAAAGAGTGATCGAAAAATTCCAAAAGTCACAATAAAATAGTTAGAAGGAGATCCCTATGCTATTTTCAAAGCGGTATAGTCCTCAAGATATTGAAATCTATTCATATGATTCACTGTCAAAAAGGTTTAGAATTCAGGCACATCATCTTATAAAAGAACTTTATCGTGTCGATGATCCTTACGACTATGAACACTTAAAACACATTTTCAAATGGATACATGACGAAATATGTTCTGAACACGCGCTTTTCTCGTTTGATGACGCCCCAGGATGCCAAGAATATGATTATCAGCCTATCGAAAGTTGTTTGAATTTCATAATAAACTGTGAAGAAGACGACTGGGTAGTCGATATGATTGAATTATTAATCGGAGTAAGACTCGACGAAGCCAGTAATCCGTATTCATACAAGTATGGATTGTCATCAAAAGACGCGGTAGATAAACTAAATAAACGTTTTAAAGAAAACGGTATAGGTCTTGATTTTGTACAAGGTCAAATCGTTAGAGTCGACTCTACATTACTTTATATTGAAGCAATAAAGCCCGCTTTAACTCTAATGCATAACGCTCAATTCCATGGTCCTCTTGATGAATATCTTGATGCCCATAATCAATTCAAAAATGGAGATAATAAAGGCGCTATCATTTCAGTTGCAAAAGCATTCGAGAGCACTCTAAAAATCATCTGCATGACAAACGGATGGGACATTGGGAAAGGGAACGCTTCTTCCTTGATAAATGCTCTATTTACTAATGATTTTTTACCAAATTACTATCAAACTCAACTTAACTCTCTAAAAACAACACTAGAAGTATTGCCCACAGTAAGAAACAAAAATGCAGGGCATGGTCAAGGTGCAGATGTAGTTGAAATACCAGACTTTTTAACACAATATGCATTAAATCTTGCAGGTACAAATATCACTTTTTTAATTAAAACTTTTGAAGAGTACAAAATCTAAAGTATGTATTTAAAACGAACGTTAAAAAGACATGTTCGTTAATTAATTCACATGATAATGAAAAGGGCTATTTAAAGCCCTTTTCATTATCGTTTGATTGTCTTTTAACTCATCTTTTTATCAATGTTCATTTTCTGTTATATTTAACGAGTAAACAAACAAATGGAGGTACTTCATGACGAAAATTGGTTATGCACGAGTGTCGACCCTCGATCAGAACTTGGACTCACAACTAGATGAACTTAATAAAGCTGGTTGTACTAAAATTTTTCAAGAGAAGGCATCTAGTGTTAAAAAGAGACCTGAATTTGAAAAGTGCTTAGATTATCTACGAGAAGGTGATACCCTAGTCGTCTGGAAGCTAGATCGGTTAGGGAGAACCACAAAGAAGCTTCTTGAATTGATTGATGATTTGAAAAGTCGCGGAATAAATCTTCAAATTATTACACTAGGTATAGATACCTCTACGGCTGCCGGCCGACTATTCTTCACTATGATGGCGGGATTGGCAGAAATGGAACGAGAATTGATTCGCGAACGTACAAATACTGGTTTAATAGCAGCACGTGCTCGAGGACGTTTAGGTGGGCGGAAAAAGATTGATCCAGATATTTTGACTCGTGCATATATGATGTATGAAGATAAAATGACGGTAAATGATATCACTAAAACGTTAAATATTTCTCGTTCTACATTTTATAAGTATATGAAAGAGCAATGATATTTGATTTATGTCAACAGCGGTTTAAAATTGGTTCTTCCTCACTTTTGATGAAACGCTTCATCCCTATGGTTATATAGACATCGATTCATATTTCAGTAGAACAACGAGCCTCAAGTGACATTCAATATTTTGATGCGCAACAGCTCCAATCCTGCCCGACCATACATTTGACGTTTGATCGTCTTGAGTCGGTTGACCTGTCCCTCGACCATGCCGTTTGACCAGGGCAGCGTCATCCCGAGCCGGATGGCATCGATGTCCCCTCGTATATAGGTTGTGAAAGAGGCTAGTGGGGTTTCGTTCATCCGTTCTGCCTGTTCACACCATTTTAGGATATCCTGTTCAGACGTCGCTTTGCCGAAAAGATTCTTGAACGAACGGACGAGCTCGTTCAATACCTTCAAGAAAGGATAGATGTTCAGTATCTTTATGAGAAGTGGTTTGTTAGAAGGCTCGTCCTCCCAGCGGACTTTCTGGATGATTCGTCGATTGATGTTAATCTCGTGTGGGACTGCTTTTTTCAATCTTGCCACGTAAGGTCGAAACGTACTGATTCCACGGAGATATCCTTTCCGTTTCAGCGTCCGGTACATCCATTCGGTCGTCCTACCTTGGCGGATCCATCTGACGATGTCTCCCTTGTAGATGTCTGCGCTGTGTCGTCGAAGTGACCGACTGATTCTTGGTGGCTCTGTCATCTGTAGGTATCTACGACACGTCTTTGGGTCGATATGGTGACGTCTGATCAACTCGGAGATCGGAACGCCCTGTCTTGCATCCTGTTGTACTGCGAGAATAAGCGTCCATTTTCTTCTTTCAGCGTCTGTCAGTTCACGTTCGAAGTTTAGACCATCCGGTTCGAGAAGGATTTTTTCGCTAGATGGAAGACGTCGCTTCAAGATTTCTTCAATTTTCTTCCCTAAGTTATGAAACAAGTGCCATCGGTCACTCACCTGCTGAATCGTCTCATCGGCCAAACGGATGGCCTCCCGAAACTCGATGGACCCGTCGCGTGCCACCACCTGGATGGTGGGATGCGAACGAATCCAAGCACAGACGGTTTTGACATCTCGAGAGGGAAGTAAGGCAATCGGGAGTCGTGTCTCTAGATCACAGATGATTGTCCCGTACTTTTTTCGTTTTCTCCAGGCCCAGTCATCAATGCCAACCACGCGAGGGTCAGACACCTTCCGATGATGTTTTGAGCGTTTCAACAGTCTGAGTAGCGTACTATCGCTGATATTGTTCAAGATACGTTCCAGCCCGATCGCACTCATCCCACTTAAGAGCCTCAGTAGCCCACGTTCTAAACGGATTGTTCTGCGGGAGTGTGGTCGACACAGGGAAGGAAATCTCTCTGTAAAGATACTTGAGGGACAGCTTGGTTCGTCGCAGAAGAAACATCTTGCCTGAATCCGTAGCTGCACATCAAATCCGAACACACGCTCATCGTGCAATGTCCTGATGTATCGGCTATGGACACGATGTGAGCTTTTAGTGCAATGGAGACAGGATGCGCACGACTTTTTTCCATGACAAATGAACTGATATGTTTCATCACGACAGTTCACCTCGACCACTTCTAGTTCTGGAAGAAACTCGTTTAACATGATTGATCCCTTCAATCCTTTTAGTAAACTAATTCCCGAAGATTACCTTCATCAAAAGTGAGGAAGAACCAATTTTAAACCGCTGTTGACACCGATTACGAAGGAAACCACACTCATTTTTAGTCATGAGTGTTCAGATCCTATCAGAAGAGGAGTCTCTCACTAATAGTTCATTCTTTTTCGTCGATTTCTGACTGTCCTGTCTCTTGGTTGTAGAAGCAACATAGGTTTCTATTTATAAGAATGTCTGAATAGAAAAACCCCTGATCTGCCGTATCTACTTTTCTTCACTAGAAGGGCCATTATAGAAGATATATTCCTAAAAACAGATATTTACTATTTCATAGAAGGACTCTTCACTCCTCCTACCAGGTCTATTTACATTAAAGAAACTCTAGAATTAAGGTGCAACAAAGCTAATCTCCTATTTAGTTGATGTATAATCAGTCTACCTATTTCAACCCAAGATGTTCTCTTAGTGTTTTTCCCTCGTACTGTTTTCTGAAAATCTCTCTTTTCTGCATTTCGGGAACAACTAATTCAATGAAGTCCTCTAAGCTCTCAGGTAGCGTAGGAGGCATGAGATTGAATCCATCTGCCACGCCTTTGTCTAGCCACATCTCCATCTGATCAACAATCTCTTCGGGTGTTCCGATTAAGGTGAAGTGCCCTCCACCGGCACTAAGAAATCCTAATAGTTCCTTTACTGTAGGATTAGTATCATGAATAATTTCAAGTATTGTCTCATATCGACCTACAGGACCATTAAATTGCTCTAAAGGTGGTAATGTGGGCACTTTTAAATCGATTTCCCAGTCCGTACAATCCATCTGGAGAAAATAACTCAGTTGTTTTAACGCTGTCTCTAGAGGCAACATTTCATCTAATGCTTGCTTTTTAGCCAAGGCTTCTTCACGGGTCTTTCCTACATATGTAACAAGACCTGGAAAAACTTTGATTTGCTGTTTGCACCCTCCATTTTGCTTGATGGCCTCATCTAACTTTTGACGATATTTCATAGCCTGACTTATATTCCAAGATACTGAATAGACTGCCTCCGCATGTTTGGCTGCTAGTTGAATACCTTGCTTTGAGGCCCCTGCTTGCATGGCCACCGGTTTTCCTTGAGGGCTCTTTGGTGTAGTGGATGGACCCCTCACATTAAAAAATTCTCCTTTGTGATTGATAGGGAAAATATTATCAGGGTTGATTAACTGACGTCGCACTCGGTCAGCGAGAACCTCTTCTCTATCCCAAGACAAGAAGAGTTTATGCATCAATTCTGCGAATTCATCTGCCTTCTTATACCTCTCTTCATGGGATGGAAGACTCTCCATGCCGTGATTCCATGCTTCTTCATCTCTCATAGACGTCACTAGGTTCCAACCCACTCTTCCATTTGTAATATGTTCTAGGCTCAACAACTGTCTTGAGGCTGTAAAAGGATTTGAAAAAGTACTCGAGATGGTTGAGACGAGCCCTACATATTTTGTCACTTGAGAAATAGCTGTCAAATTGATTAATGGGTCGAACCAAAATGCCGGTATTTCATTTGGTTCTTGTGCCAGGAAAGATTGACTGTCTGCGAAGAAGACAGCGTCAAAGCATCCTTTTTCAGCTAACTGCGCCAAGGATTGATAATATTCTATCTCCCCTACCCGGTTAACACTTGAGTTCGGCATCAACCACGCAGCCTGATGATGTCCACACCCATAAACCAAAACCCCTATATTAAGTTGATTCTTTTGAATAACCGTCATTACTCTTCCCCCTAAGACTAGACCAATATATTATGCCTTCCTATCTTACATATGGAGGTAATAATACATTTAGTTCATCGTTAGTCCACCATCTACTGTGAAATTTTGCCCTGTGATACCTTCCGCCTCTTTAGATGACAGATAAACGACCAAATGGGCCACCTGTTCCGGAGTTGTCACTTTTCTCAAAGGTGTAGAATTAGCAATCAGTTCAAAGACCTCTTGAGACGTTACTGAACTGGCATCAGTCACTTTCAACAAACCACCTGATACGACATTTGCTTTAATTCCGTATTGTCCCAGTTCAGAGGCTATATTGCGTGTAAAACCTATAAGTCCTGCTTTTGCGGTTGTATACTCGTGGTAGGGGACAACTGGATTTTGGTAGAGATTCGTACCAATACTGATGATACTTCCGTTTTGTCTCTCCATGAATTGGGGTAAGACACTTTGAATCGCATTGAAGGCCCCTTTTAATGTTCCATCCAGCTGTCTTTGATAATCTTTCCATGAAAGATCTATAAAAGACTTTTGCTGTATCGGATCGAATTTGAAGTCTACCAATGCATTATTGACCACCACATCAATTTGACCAAAATAGTTGGTCGCCACTTTCACCATCTCATCCACTTCTTGGCGATTTGTCACATCAGCGTATAGAGCTATAGCATTTTGTTCACCGAGCTCCGAAACAAGTCCTTCTGCCTTCTCTTTACTTTTGTAATAGTTAATCACTACATTAAACCCTTTTTCAACTAAAGCTTTTGCTATCGTAGCACCAAGACCCTTGCTACTTCCTGTCACCAAAACTGTTCTTTTCACGTCACCACTCCTATACTTTTAGTTGCAATCGCAAGTACAAATCAAAAAGTGAAAGATATTACCCCTGCACTGCCTTTAGTCTTTCCAATAAATTTAATTCTTCCGTACCAACTTTAAATGAATGTCTTTCTGAATAGTACTATCGGTTTACTGTTTAGGTAGAACCGACAAAGAATGTCGTTCAAACCTTTTCCCTAAAACCCAGGCGAGTAGAGCTCCACTAATGAAGCCAGCAGTCCTGTTCCAATCACCTCACTACCGGCTGCCATTATTCTCCTCTGTGTATACTTGTACAGTAGTCCTGCAAATGAGCAACCTACAGCGAGCAATCCATTAGCTTGAAAATTTGCAAAGATCTGATTTGTAATACAATGTACAATTGGCGCTCTTTCACGAACAGAGAGTTGCATGAGTATCCCTCCGCACTCGGTTGCTTTTTTAAACTGTTGTACAATGATCCATGCCTATTACCCCTTTCTTGAACGCAAAAAACCGCCTCCTGAAGATAGGAGGCGGCGAAAGACCAGTTAAATAGAAAGTATAAAAGGTTCGCACACTTCCCTCCGCTGGTATGACCCAGATCAGGTTCAAAGGGTCCGGACTCTTGTCCGTCTCAGCCAATTCGGCTCCCCTAGTGTATTTAGGTATTTTGTTTTCACGACCACTATAACAAATCCTAATTTTTATGTAAAGCCTGGTATCTACTGTCTACAGAGGTTGTGCAGGAAGTAAACCTTGTCTTACGAGTGTTTCGTACTAGATGTTTTAATTATAAGATACCTATTAGCTTGTATGATATTTTAAATGAGCTCTGATTTATAGGAATTGCTCTTCTTATTTTTCCCCCTCCCTAAAACCACACCAGGCTGTTTTTTTATCCTTGATGAATTATAAAATTAAGTGCAACATCTGAACGTGAACGCAAAAAAAAGCCCACAGCGATGGCCTCGTTTAGAATGAAGTTACGACACAAACATTCAGACGGAGGAATCGCTATGAGCTACACCC
>NZ_JACSLY010000017.1:0-43805 GCF_018618375.1 Exiguobacterium sp. E4787
ACCCGTTCCCATGCCGAACACGGAAGTTAAGCGCTTCAGCGCCGAAAGTAGTTGGGGGTCTCCCCCTGTGAGGATAGGACGTTGCCAGGCCAACGCGAAAGACGATCAAGCATCCGCTTGATCGTCTCTTTTTGTATATAAGTCGCATCTATTTCGGATAGGAAGGTTGCCTATATGACTCGAAAACCTAAACATAATCCTTTCACATTTATGGAAACATTGGAGCAACATGTACGCGAAGATCGTGTCTCTTTTCATGTACCTGGTCATCACAATGGAACAGTAAGAGATGAGAAACTTCCGACTGTATTCCAAAAAATAATGCCATACGATTTAACAGAACTCGGACACTTGGATGATTTACACCATGCTGAAGGTATTATTCTAGAAGGAGAGAGGGCACTAGGATCTCTTTATCAAAGTAAAAGTAAATGGTTAGTGAATGGGTCAACGGCGGGAAACTGGAGTCTGTTGGCAGCAACTGTGAAACGGGGAGAACGAGTATATGTACAACGTAATTCCCACAAATCCGTGTGGAACGCCATTGAGTGGCTCGGTTTAGAACCCATTTTACTCACTCCTGAATTAGATAGGGGGAGCAGTTTACCGACTGTCGTCGCATTAGAAACAATTCAAGATGCTGTCACGCAGTACCCAGGTGGGAAGGCCCTCCTACTGACATCTCCTACTTATTACGGAGACATGGCAAACATCCCGGAGATCAGTGCTTATTTGCGTCCGTTGCATATTCCTCTTTTAGTTGATGAAGCACATGGCGCTCATTTGATTCATCCTACATTTCCAAAGCGATCCGCTATCTTCGAAGGAGCTAGCGCCGTTGTCCAGTCTGCTCATAAAACCCTTCCAGCGCTCACGATGGGGGCATGGGTCCATTATAAGGAAGAGATTAATGAGAAACGTTTATTTCATGCACTCTCTTCTTTTCAAACGTCTAGTCCGTCTTATTTGATTATGGCTTCACTCGATTACGCTAGAGAGTATCTCGAAAATTTGAGTGAACGAGATTGGACACATATTCAAAAAAGTCATTTTGCATTCATCATGGAAATGAGACGTGCTGGCTTTTCAATCAAAGTGGGCGATGATTTTACCAAAATGACCTTGCTGACATATCCGAAAAATGGTCTCATCTTCAGTCAACATTTGGCGTCAATCGGTATTGATACGGAACTGGCTGCAGAAGATCATGTGTTATTCTGCCTGCCGTTAAGGGAATTAAAAAGCAAAGAGATTCAACATTGGGTGAAACTGATTAAAAATGCATCACAACACGTCCCACTCATAGTCGAAGATGAAACGATCTATCCTTACCCGATGACAGAACGTGTTTCGGTGTTGCATGCTATTTCAGATGATGCGGATATCATTCGCAAATCGTTTGAACAAGCAATAGGAGCCGTTGCTGCAGAAACCGTTATCCCTTATCCACCAGGAATTCCGTGGATACTAAGAGGAGAAGTCATCACACACGAGAAAATTAGAGTATTGAATGAATGGATTTCACTAGGACGGAACCTTCAAGCGAGCAGGCATGTTATGATGAAACAAATTGATGTTATCGTAGAGGAGTTTTAATCGTGAAAGGTATGTTTATTACTGTAGAAGGTCCCGACGGTTCGGGGAAAACCACGCAGTTGCAATTGTTAGTTCGTTCATTGACTGAAAAAGGATACGAAGTAGTCGTCACTCGAGAACCAGGAGGGACCAAAGTCGGAAACAGTATTCGAGAGGTCTTATTATCACCAGAACATGATGAAATGACCCCACGCGTCGAGATGATGCTGTATGCCGCGTCCCGTGCCCAAAACATCGATCAAGTGATTCGACCTGCCCTTAAACGAGGGGCGATTGTTGTGTGTGATCGATTTGTCGATGCCTCAATTGCCTATCAAGGATATGGGCTCCAATATGATTTGAATCAAATTCTATCACTGAACGAGTGGGCAACGGCCGGGATTAAACCCGATTTGACTTTCCTTTTTGATTTGACCCCTGATCAAGCGAGCCGTCGCATGAAAGATCGAGGTCAATTAGACCGTATCGAGAGCCGAGATGAGTCTTTCCATCAACGCGTATACGATGGGTTCAAAAAATTATTAGAACAACATCCGGATCGGATGGTTCGTATCGATGCGAACGCTACAATTGAAATGATTCAAGATGAAGTGTTAGATATTACGTTAGAACGATTACATGAAAGAGGAGTGACGCAATGATGAAGATGGTAATCGCGATTGTACATGATAAGGATAGTGCTCGGTTGTCAGATGCTTTAATCGAAGAGGACTTCCGCGCAACAAAATTAGCCACAACCGGAGGTTTTTTGAAAGAAGGTAACACAACGTTTATGATCGGTGTACCAAAAGAACGGTTAGACGATTTGCTCGCGCTAATCAAATCGAATTGTTCGAGCCGAGATCAAATGATCACGCCGATTTCACCGATGGGCGGTCACGCTGATTCATATATTCCGTATCCGGTAGAAGTACAAGTTGGCGGAGCGACGGTGTTCGTCTTGCCGATTGAAGGATTCCATCAGTTTTAATGGGAACGGTCACGAATATGAGCTTTCAAGATTTAGCGAAATCTCAAACGGTTATCGCCAAAGTGATTGAAAATTCGATTGTCGCTCAAAAGGTGGGTCACGCCTATATTTTCTCGGGAGATTATGAACCTTATTTAATTGAGACGGCGCAACTGTTTGCAAGATCCCTTTTTTGCGAGTCGCCTGACGGGGTAGAGCCGTGTGGCAGTTGTCGAAACTGTAGACGGATGGATTCGGGCAACCTCGTCGACTATATGGAAGTGGAACCGGATGGGGCCAGTATCAAAAAAGAACAAGTTCAACAATTGTTGAGCGACTTGTCGCTACGTGGAGCAGAAGGGGACCGTCAAATATATGTCATTCATCAAGCGCATAAAATGACACCTCAGGCGGCCAACAGTCTCTTAAAATTTTTCGAAGAACCGGGCGTTGGAAAACTGGCCATCTTGGTCACGACCCAGCCGCAACTCCTATTACCAACCATTCGCTCGCGGGCTCAGCATTTAGTGTTTCGACCGATTAATCGAGAACGGCTTGTGGAAACGTTGGTCGCAGACGTGCAATGTACGAGCGATTTAGCGCGTCTTGCTTTAGAGACATATCCGAAATTCGAAGACGCGCGTGAGGCGCTTCATAACGACTGGTTTGTACAGGCGTATGGGCTAGTGGTACAATTAGTTGAAGTATTGACAAAACGCCCGCAAGAATTGCTTTTATTTGCCCAAGAAAAATGGCTCGGTCATTTTAAAGGGCGGAATGAATTGCGAGTCGGTCTCGAGCTATTCGGAAATTGGTTGGAGCAAGCGCTCCACTTCAAAGTGCGAACAGACTATGTTCCGGAATTGTTTACGAAAGAACAGGCGCTATATACCACGTTTGTAAAAGATCGTCCGGTTCATAAAATCGTCCATGCTATTGAATCTGTCCATGAGGCGATTCGACGGCTTGAGGCAAACGTCAATCCTCAATTAACGTTCGAACGGTTAACGTTCGATTTGCAGAAAGGATAGGAGAGCGTGCTTGAAGTAGTCGGAGTCCGTTTTAAAGAAGCGGGAAAAATCTATTACTTTTCACCAGGCGAAGCAACGCTTGAACGTGGAGACCATGTCATCGTAGAGACGGTACGAGGCATCGAATACGGTGAAGTCGTCCAAGTTGGTAAGCAACTGGGTGAAGACGAAGTAGTATTGCCGTTAAAGACAATCCTTCGTGTCGCCGATCAAAAAGATGCCGAAATCGTTCAAGACAATCGATTGGCAGCATTTGACGCTCACGCCGTCTGTGAAGAAAAAATTCGTGAACATCGACTTGAAATGAAGTTAGTAGATGTTGAGTATACATTTGATCGTAATAAAGTCATCTTTTATTTCACGGCAGAGGGGCGCGTTGATTTTCGGGAACTCGTCAAAGATTTAGCAAGTGTGTTTCGCACCCGGATCGAACTCCGTCAAATTGGAGTTCGGGACGAAGCAAAACTGCTGAGCGGAATCGGGCCTTGTGGTCGTGTGTTGTGCTGCTCCTCGTTTTTAGGGGAATTTGAGCCGGTATCGATTAAAATGGCCAAGGATCAGAACTTATCCTTGAATCCGAATAAAATCTCCGGTGTGTGTGGTCGTCTCATGTGCTGTCTGAAATACGAGAATGATACGTATGAAGAATTGAAGCGGGACTTACCAGACGTCGGAAAACGAATCAAAATTCCAGAAGGTGACGGACGTGTCATCGGTCTCAATATCTTGGATCAATTGATTCAAGTCGAGTTGAATGATCGGACCCGTGTTGTGACGTATACAATCGACGAGCTCGTCGAGGTCGGTGCAGTCAAACGAAAACCGTCGAAACAGTGATGGGGTGCTGAGCAGTGGAAAGAATGGATAAAAAGGAAGTCATGATGCGGGTCGATGCGATCGAGCAACAAATGCAATTGTTGACGGAGCATTTAGGGGTGCTCAAAGAGCAACTCGCCTATTTGCTCGAAGAAAACCAACACATGTATCTCGAAAACCATCATTTGCGTGAAAAAGTGGAGCAACTTGCAGAAGTCGAGACGCCTGATGGAGATCCCCAAATTGCGTTGTCCGGAAAAGGACAGAACAATCTGGCGGCGTTATACCAAGAAGGATTTCACATTTGTAATTTGCACTATGGACAAGTCAGAAAAGACGGAGACTGTCTCTTCTGCATGTCGATGCTAAATAAACATTAATAAGGGGCGATAGACGGGGGTATTCCCGTCCGTCGCCTTTGTACGTTATGTAGGAGGGAAATGGCGTGACTGTTAAACAAGGTGAACGTCTTGATGATTTGTTAGGGCGTCCCGGCAAGATCATTCAAAGTGATGACGTTTTTTCATTTTCATTGGATGCCGTATTACTCGCCGAATTTGTATGGGTGCCGATTCAAAAAGGAAAGCTCGTCGATTTGTGCGCCGGCACGGGGGCGATTCCGCTCTTTTTATCATATCGAACGAAAGGGACGGTCACGGGTGTTGAAATCCAGCCTCGCCTCGTCGACATGGCCAATCGAAGCATTGCCATCAATGAGTTGGACGAGAGGCTCCACATCGTTGAAGGGGACGTGAAAACTGCTGCCAGTCTATTAGGTCATGCCCGTTACGATGTTGTCACATGCAATCCCCCTTATTTTTTGGCGAACGAGACATCGCTACGCAATCAAAATGAACATCATACGATTGCACGCCATGAAGTCCTTTGCACACTAGAAGACTGTATTCGTTCAGCCAGTCAACTCGTCAAACCGGGTGGCAAAGTGGCCTTCGTCCATCGTCCGGAGCGATTACTCGACATTCTGACGCTCATGCGGGCATATCGGATTGAACCAAAGCGAATGCAACTCGTTTATCCGAAGCAAGGTCGAGACGCGAACACATTGTTAATAGAGGGGTCGAAAGATGGAAAAGCAGGGCTCACAATCTTACCTCCGTTTATCGTTTATGAGGAAGATGACACGTATACGAGCGACATGCGGGCAATCCTCGATGCGTAAGTACTTTGCCTATATTCTCGAGTGCAACGATGGAACGTACTATACCGGTTATACGACGGACGTTGATAAGCGGATGGAAGTGCATAACAACGGCAAAGGTGCGAAATATACACGAGCTCGTCTCCCGGTGACGTTGCGATATGTCAGGTCGTTTGCGACCAAACGTGAAGCCATGCAGTACGAATGGTCCATCAAACAACTCACGCGGGCTCAAAAACAGCAATTGATGGAGGGAACGAGTAATGAACTCACAGAAAAGTTATCAGACTGATGGGCCCACGCTCTATGTTGTGCCGACGCCGATTGGAAATTTAGAAGACATGACGTATCGGGCGGTTCGAATTCTAGGAGAAGTTGATTTGATTGCGGCTGAAGACACGCGCCAAACGATGAAACTCTGTCGTCATTTCGGCATTGAGACGAAACTGGTCAGCTACCATGAGCATAATAAGCACGTGAGTGGCCCGCGCTTAATCGAAGATATTGAGGCGGGCAAGTCGGTCGCCGTGGTCTCAGACGCTGGCATGCCGGGTATTTCGGACCCTGGGAGTGACCTCGTGAGGTTGGCCATTCAAGCGAGGCTCCCCGTCGTCGTACTCCCTGGAGCGAACGCAGCGTTGACGGCTCTTGTCGCCTCTGGTCTTGCGACCGAGCGGTTTTTGTATTATGGATTCTTGCCCCGTAAAAAGAAAGAGCGGCTCGAGGTGTTGTCATCCTTACAATATGAACCGGGCACCATCATTTTTTATGAAGCGCCACATCGGTTAAAAGAGATGCTGACCGGGATTCAAGACGTATTCGGCAATCGGCAACTCGTTCTCGGACGAGAGTTGACGAAAACGTTTGAAGAGTTTTTACGAGGGACGGTAGAAGAAGCGCTTGTCTGGTGCGAAGGCGAAGTACGCGGCGAATTCGTCGTCATGGTGGAAGGATCGACGGAAGCGGCACCGACACACGATTGGTGGGAGGCGCTATCGCCCCTCGAGCACGTCGACCGTTACATTGAGGATGGCTTAAAACCGAACGCCGCCATTAAACAAGCCGCTAAAGAGCGGGGTCTGTCACGAAGTGAAGTGTATGACGCGTATCATCAAGTCGACAAAAAAGAGTAAGCAAGGAATCCCTTGCTTACTCTTCGCTGTAGTAGTTTTCGAGCATGTTTTTCAACTCGACGAGAACGCGTTGTGCGCCTTCCGGTGAAAGGATCAATTTACCGTCAGCCAACTTGAAGTTGTCATCCGATACTTCGCCCGTCACTTGGCAAGTCATGTTCGGTTTGTATTTTTTCAACACGATTTGATCGTTGTCGACGTAGATTTCAAGTGCATCTTTCTCAGCAATCCCGAGTGTGCGGCGCAATTCGATTGGAATGACGACACGACCGAGCTCATCAACTTTCCGTACGATACCTGTAGATTTCATTTTGTGTTTCCTCCTCCAATGGTGTCGAAATCTCTTGGTGACATGAGTCGTCAAAATTCGACAATGTTACTACAGCAAAAAGCATACTAAACTTTCCAATTGCAGTCAACTGCTTACTATTGGAAATCTACATTTTCGAAAAATGACGATGTAGGAGCAATATATACCTAAAATTCCCCGAAAGTTAGGACCTGAAACAAAGAAAGGGTTTTTTT
The DNA here is from genome assembly GCF_018618375.1 of Exiguobacterium sp. E4787. Lineage (NCBI taxonomy): Bacteria > Bacillati > Bacillota > Bacilli > Caryophanales > Exiguobacterium > Exiguobacterium sp. E4787. The sequence goes on from NZ_JACSLY010000017.1 coordinate 7,210, forward strand.
GGAACATATTTTATGAGATAACAACAAAAAAATTCCAAACAATTGGTTTGGAAATTCTTTTGTCGAACCGTGTATAATGGAAATTGCAAATGTCGAAAGGATGGAGAACATACAATGGCGAAGCCTACTTTTTATATTACGACTCCGATTTACTATCCGAGTGCCAAACTACACATCGGTCACGCTTATACGACGGTGGCCGGCGATGCGATCGCGCGCTATAAGCGTTTGAAAGGTTTTGACGTTCGTTATTTGACGGGGACGGATGAACACGGTCAAAAGATTCAAGAAAAAGCGAAAGAAGCCGGTGTGACACCGCAAGCGTTCGTGGATGAAGTTGTCAAAGACATCAAAGTGTTATGGGACCGTCTCGAAATCTCATATGATGACTACATCCGTACAACAGACGCACGCCACAAAGCTGTCGTCGAGCATGTGTTCGAGACGCTTCTTAAAAATGATGATATTTATCTAGGAGAGTATGAAGGCTGGTACTCGATTCCTGATGAGACGTATTATACGGAGTCTCAGCTCATCGACGGGAAGAGCCCGGACAGCGGTCACCCAGTCGAACTCGTACGCGAAGAGTGTTACTTCTTCCGTCTCAGCAAGTATGCGGATCGTTTGATCGAGTACTTCGAGTCGCACCCTGACTTCATCTTGCCAGAATCGCGCAAAACGGAGATGATCAACAACTTCTTGAAGCCGGGTCTTCAAGACTTGGCTGTCTCACGGACGACGTTTGACTGGGGTGTACAAGTCCCATCGAACCCGAAGCATGTCGTATACGTATGGGTCGATGCCCTTACGAACTATATCTCTGCCCTCGGCTACGGGTCGGACAACGACGAGTTGTTCAACCGCTATTGGCCAGCCGACGTCCATTTGGTCGGAAAAGAGATCGTCCGGTTCCATACAATCATTTGGCCGGCGTTGCTCATGGCGCTTGACCTCCCGTTGCCGAAACAAGTTTTCGCGCATGGTTGGTTGCTCATGAAAGACGGCAAAATGTCGAAATCAAAAGGCAACGTCGTTGACCCGATTCCACTCATCGACCGTTACGGACTCGACTCGCTCCGCTACTATCTTCTTCGTGAAGTTCCATTCGGAGCAGACGGCACGTTCACACCGGAAGCGTTCGTTGATCGCTTGAACTTTGATCTTGCGAACGACCTCGGAAACCTGCTCAACCGGACCGTGGCCATGATTAAGAAGTATTTTGATGGCGAAATCCCTGCTTATGCGGGTAATGTGACGGAGTTCGATGCCTCGTTGCTTCAAGTCGTCAACGAGACGACAGAGAAGACGGAAGCGGCCATGGAGCACATGGAGTTTTCAGTCGCGCTCACAAGCATCTGGCAACTCGTCAGCCGTGCCAATAAATACATTGACGAGACACAACCGTGGGTCCTTGCGAAGGATGAAACGAAACGAGACGAACTGGCGTCGGTGATGACTCACCTCGCCGGCGTGCTCCGTCACGTCGCGGTCATGATTCAACCGTTCATGACACGGGCGCCAAAAGAGATGTTCCGTCAGCTCGGTCTCGAAGGAGAAGATATGTCATGGGAAGCACTCGATACGTTCGCGGCGTTCGATGGAGCCTTCGTCACAGACGGGACACCGATTTTCCCGCGTCGTGACGTCAAAGAAGAAGTCGATGCGATTCAAGAGATGATGCGTCAAGCTTCGCAAGCACGCGTCGAAGAAGCCGAAGCGGAAGCGGGCGACATCGAAAATGAGGACGTGCGTCCGGAAATCACGATTGACGTCTTTGATCAAGTCGAGTTCCGTGTCGGTCAAATCATCGAAGCCGATAAAATCAAGAAGGCGAAGAAGTTGTTGAAACTTCAAGTCGATCTTGGCGGGGAGACGCGTCAAATCGTCTCGGGTATCGCGGAATGGTATGCGCCGGAAGACTTGGTTGGCAAGAAAGTCATCGTTGTGGCCAACTTGAAGCCGGTCAAACTGCGTGGCGAGTTGTCACAAGGGATGATTTTAGCGGCTGATAAAGACGGCAAGCTTGAACTTGCGACCGTATCTGAGAATATGCCGAACGGGGCCATCGTCAAATAATCGTTTGGGGGAGACTTCGGTCTCCCTCTTTGTCTATACAAGGAGGAACCATCATGTTGATTGATACACACACACATATCAATGCAGAACAGTTCAATGAAGACGTCGAAGCGACGATTGAACGGGCTCGTGCTGCTGGCGTTTCCCCGATGCTCGTCGTCGGGTTCGACAATCCGACCATCACGCGTGCCATCGAGCTCGCGGAAACGTATGAAGACATTTACGCGATCGTTGGCTGGCACCCGGTTGACGCCGTCGATTGCACGGAGGCCGACTTGGCAAGAATCGAGACGTTGATGGATCACCCTAAAGTGATGGCGCTCGGGGAGATTGGGCTCGACTACCATTGGGACAAATCGCCTAAAGACGTCCAACAACGCGTGTTCCGGCAACAAATTGCCATCGCGAAACGGACGAATATGCCGATCGTGATTCACAATCGGGAAGCGACCGCGGACGTGCTCGATATTTTAGAGGAAGAACACGCCGAAGAGGTCGGTGGTGTGTTCCATAGTTACAGCATGTCCGTCGAATTGTTGGAGCGCTGTCTGCGTTTGAACTTCTATATTTCTCTTGGGGGACCAGTGACGTTCAAGAATGCGAAAGTACCGAAAGCGGTGGCACAACAAGTCCCGCTCAATCGACTCCTCGTCGAGACGGACTGTCCGTATTTAACGCCGACACCGTTCCGTGGCAAGCGGAACGAACCGGCTTACGTCACGTATGTCGCTGAAGAGATTGCATCGCTACGTGACATGTCTTACGACGCACTTGCCGAGGCGACGACCGCTAATGCGAAGCGCCTGTTCCGTCTTCCATGATGCTCAGACGGATCGTGTTAAGCGTCGGCGTCGTGGCCACCGCTGTGTTCGCTTATATGGCGATGCAACCAGAACCTGTCACCATCATCGATGACGGAGTGACGATGGTGCATGAAAGTCGGGGCGAGTCGGTGTTAGACGTGCTTGAAGAGACAGGGATTGTCGTTGACGAGTCAGACGTCGTGACACCGGCCTTGAGTGCGGATATTCCGCTCGACCGAGTTATTCAGATTGAGCGGGCCCGCACCGTCTCGCTACAAATTGGTTACGGACAAATCGAAACGATTGAGACGCGTGAACGAACTGTCGAAGACGTGTTGCTTCGTTATGGAGTGAGTGTCCGTGACGAGGACGATGTCTACCCGGGCGTCCGTACCCCGATTACATCGGGTATGACCATCCGGTATCAGCCTGTCGTCACCCTCGATGTCATTGTCGGCGATGAGGCAAAGACGGTTTATACGATGGCTCAAACTGTCGAGCAGGCGCTACAGGAGGCGAATGTGACGGTTTCTGACAAGGATACCGTCGAACCGGCTCTGGCGACACCAGTACGAGACGGGATGACAATCACGGTCAACGTGAGTCGAGACGTCGTGCAGTATGAGAATCGACTCATCCCATTTGAAATCGTCAGAAAAGAGGATGACACGCTTGCGCTCGGAGAAACCGAGGTTGTTCAAGTCGGTGTCCCTGGACTCGAACGGACGCGGTATGCACTGACAGTGGAAAATGGTACAATTACAAATCGGACCGAAACGAGCGTGGAAACGCTGCGAACCGTACGCCCTCAAATCATAAAACTTGGAACGAGAATCGTAGCTGAACCAGAGGCGAATCAAGAGACCGAGCAAGAACAAGAGGAGACGGCAACGACCGAACCATCGAGCCCGTTTCGAGAGGAAGCAGAGATTAAAATCGAAGAGACGCCTCGAGCCGAGGATGTCTTAGATTTCACCTCTGCGAAACAGCTTCTCGTCGAGGCGACAGCGTATACGAACAATGCAGAAGATACAATTACGTTTGACGGCAGGGTACTGACGCGCAGCGGTTATGATGTGACGGACACGATTCTGTATGAAGGCATGCGAATCATCGCGGTCGATCCAGCCATCATCCCACTCGGCACACGCGTGTACGTTGAAGGGTTTGGGATGGCGATTGCCTTAGATACAGGCAGTGCCATCAAAGGCAATAAAATCGATGTGATGATGGACTCAAAAGAAGAGGCGGTGACGTTTGGGCGTCAGCCACTCACGATTTGGGTCATCCCGAAGCAAGAAGAGAAAGAAGGAACCGATGATGCGTGAAAAGATACAAGAAGTGATCGTCGTCGAAGGTCGAGACGACACGACGCGGCTACAGGAAGTATATGACGTCGATACGATTGAGACGAACGGGTCGGCCGTTTCGAAGCAAACAATCGAGCGAATCAAACGTGCCCAAGAGACACGAGGCGTGATTATTTTGACGGACCCGGATTATCCGGGTGACCGGATCCGGGCCATCGTCGAGGAGCAAGTCAAAGGGTGCAAGCATGCCTATCTCCCTCGAGCCGAAGCGAAAGACAAGCGCGGTAAAATCGGGGTCGAGCATGCTTCTCCAGCGACGATTCGCCGTGTGCTCGAAGCGTTGTATGAACAGCGGATTGAGACTGACATGCCGCTCGTCACCCGTCAGATGGTGCTCGAGGCCGATTTGATTGGCGGACCAGACGCGGCGCGGCGGCGCAAACGGCTCGGGGTGTTACTTCGCATTGGTGAACCGAACGCGAAACAGTTTGTGAAACGCGTGGAAGCGTTACGGGTCACGATTGAAGAATGGGAACGAGCACTGGCTCAGTTAGAGGAGGAAAATCATTGAAAGACATCGCCACAATTCAACGCACGAAATCAATTCTAGAACGTCACGGCTTCTCGTTTAAAAAGTCGCTTGGGCAGAACTTTTTAATCGATTTAAATATTTTGAATAAAATCGTGGACGCCGCGGAGCTGGGAGAGGCGAGCGGGGTGCTCGAAATCGGTCCCGGTATCGGGTCATTGACGGAACAGTCTGCCAAGCGGGCGAAGAAGGTCGTCGCCCTCGAAATCGACCAACGTCTGCTTCCGATTTTGGAAGACACGATGTCTCCTTATCCACACGTGCATGTCATCCACGGCGATGCGCTCGAGCTCGATATTCAAGCCATCGTCGAGCGTGAGTTTTTCAGTCAAGGCATCGAAGACATCTCGGTCGTGGCGAACTTGCCGTATTATGTGACGACGCCAATTATCATGCGTTTACTGGAAAGCCAAATCAAGTTCCGTTCACTCGTCATGATGATTCAAAAAGAAGTTGCCGAGCGGATTGGAGCGAAGCCTGGTACGAAAGCATACGGCTCTCTCTCGATTGCAATTCAATATTACGCAGAGGCGAACGTAAGCTTTATCGTCCCGAAAAGTGTGTTCATGCCGGCTCCGAACGTCGATTCAGCGGTCATCACGTTGAAGATGCGTCCCAAACCGGCGGTCGACGTGAAAGATGAAGCCTTCTTTTTCGAGATTGCCCGTGCCAGTTTCGCGCAACGTCGGAAAACGATCTTGAATAACTTGACGAACCACCTGGGCAAAGATAAAAAAATGGAAATCGAACTTCTCTTGGGTGAGGCCGAAATCGATCCAAAACGGCGAGGCGAAACGCTTTCGCTTGAAGAGTTTGCCCGGTTAGCGGACACAATTTTACCACTTAAAAACAGTTGACGACCGGATAGCGAATCGATATAATATTAATCTTTATTTTCATTTCTGAATGTGTTATACTTGTAACAGTGAGGTGAAGCGTATGCCAAAGACGTTGCAAGAAATCAGACAGAAACTCGAATCGCATGTTGGAGAACGATTGACGTTGAAAGCAAACGGCGGTCGTAAGAAAGTCGTTACTCGGTTTGGAACGCTCGTTGAGACGTATCCCGCGGTGTTTGTCGTCAAATTGGATGAAGACCACCATAACGTGGAACGTGTCTCATATAGCTACGCTGATGTCCTAACGGATACAGTTAAAATTGAATTCAGCAATTGAACGATAAATGAGAGGCGGATGCATTGGCAGCTGCTTCTTTTTTTGTGCGCTCGTTTACGGTACAATGGCGAACAGGAGATACATGGGAAGGGTGAACGATATGCGCACGATCAGTGTGAAAGCGCCGGCAAAAATCAATTTGACGCTTGACGTCCTTGGGAAGCGGGCAGATGGCTATCATGAAGTAGAAATGGTAATGACGACAGTAGATTTATCGGATCGACTGGAATTGACCGTCCTTGATACAGACGAGATTCGGATTCAATCTGAACATGCCTATGTGCCGAATGACCACCGGAACTTGGCGTATCGTGCAGCCGAGTTGTTGCGGAAGCGATTTGGCATCAAGCAAGGTGTCGAAATCGTATTGGATAAGCAGATTCCGGTCGCGGCAGGGCTAGCTGGCGGATCGAGTGACGCTGCCGCGACGCTTCGAGGCATGAACGACCTGTTCGATCTCGGCCTGTCGTTAGAAGAGTTAGCCGAACTTGGGGCCGCCGTTGGATCGGACGTATCGTTTTGTGTCATGGGGGGAACAGCCATCGCGCGCGGACGCGGTGAACAGTTAGAGACAATCCCGTCACCGCCACCGTGTTACGTCGTCTTGGCGAAACCGAAAATCGGTGTGTCGACGGCCGACGTCTATCGCGCGGTGGAGATGGAGAAGATTGTGCATCCGAATACCGAGGCGATGGTCACGGCGATTCGTGATCGTGATTTTGATGGCATCTGTGCAAACTTAGGCAATGCCCTTGAGGCGGTCACGCTCGAACTTCATCCGGAGGTTCGCCAAATCAAAGAAACGATGCTCCACTGCGGAGCGGATGGGGTGCTCATGAGCGGAAGTGGTCCGACCGTATTCGCACTAATTGAGCATGAACAAAAAGCACATCGTGTCTATAACGGGCTGAAAGGATTTTGTCCTGAAGTGTTCGTCGTTCGGATTCTCGGCAAAAAACATTGAACAAAGACGAATGAGAATGATATATTCTGTTTAGAACATTCGTCTATTATTGAAGAAGTGAAGGGGAATCCGTATGAAAATTCGTAGAAGTGGTCGTCTCGTTGATATGACCCGTTATTTGCTGGACCATCCGCACCAGCTCGTCTCGTTATCGATGTTTTCGAGCCGTTATAAAGCAGCCAAGTCATCTATCAGTGAAGATTTGGTCATCGTCAGTGAAATGTTGGCCCACGATGGCACAGGTAAACTGGTCACGGTGCCAGGAGCGGCCGGTGGCGTCATGTTCATCCCGGGGTGGAGCAAAGATAAGTCGCTCTCGATGATCGATGGGCTATGTGAACAGTTGTCGAAGCCAGAACGGTTGCTTCCGGGAGGCTACCTCTATTTGACAGACGTTCTCGGTAACCCGCGTCAAGTGAAGCCGATGGGCCAAGTCTTCGCCTCGGTATTCGCCGATCGTAAAGTCGATGTCGTCATGACGATTGCGACGAAAGGAATTCCGCTCGCCTACGCTGTCGCCGAGCAACTCGGGGTACCGTTTGTCATCGTTCGGTCCGATAGTCGTGTCACCGAAGGTTCGACCGTGAGTATCAACTACGTCTCCGGTTCGTCGAAGGCGATTCGCACGATGGCGCTCGCGCGTCGTAGTTTGCCACGTGGTGCGAACGTGCTGTTGATTGACGATTTCATGAAAGCTGGCGGAACGATTCGCGGGATGATGAGTCTCTTGAACGAGTTCGAAGCGAACCTTGCCGGTGTCGGCGTACTTATGGAAGCAGAAGGCGCCGAGAAGAAAATGGTGAGCGAATACGTCAGTTTGATGAAATTGACGAACGTCGACTCGGATGAAGGTCTCGTCACGATTTCGCGTGGAAACGTCGAACAATTCTTAAAGTGATTGGCAAAAATTTGATTTCGTTTTATGATGAAAGGGTATAAGATTCGTACGAAGTCAATCGGTTCGCTTGGAATCATCTCAGCCTTTTAGAAAGTACACCACGGTCCAGACAACGATGAAAAGGGGATGCGAAACATGCAGATCACAGACGTAAAAATTCGCAAAGTCGCGACGGAAGGTAGAATGAAGGCACTGGCCTCCATTACACTCGACCACGAATTTGTGGTACACGACCTTCGAATTATTGAAGGGAGTACCGGTCTGTTCGTAGCGATGCCGAGCAAGCGGACGCCAGAAGGGATTTTCCGTGACATTGCTCACCCGATTAATGGAGATATGCGTCAGAAAGTCGAGGCTGCCGTTTTAGAGGCGTACGGTCAAGAGGACGTCGCTATCGCCGAGACGCAAGCCCAATATAATGCCATGAACGAGTAACATTTGACAGCGGATGGGGGACCCTTCCGCTGCCTTTTTACGTTTCATTGGTTACGAATAGGTACAACGGTTGAAACCGCGTCATGGTTTCGATATAGTAGATACGGTGTAAATAAGGTTTGAATGTATAAAAAACCGAACATTTGAGTACATTACAGTCGATATGAGATAGGAGCGAATCAAGAATGGATCGTTTTGCAGTCATTTTGGCAGCAGGTAAAGGGACGCGCATGAAGTCGAAGCTTTATAAAGTACTTCATCCGGTCCTTGGAAAACCGATGGTCGAACACGTCGTCGATCAACTCGACAAGATCGGGGTCAGTCGTCAAATCGTCATCGTCGGCCATGGGGCTGAAGCGGTACAAGAGACGTTAGGCTCACGCGTGGAGTATGCGGTCCAAGAACAACAGCTCGGTACGGGCCATGCGGTACAGATGGCAGAAGCTGAACTCGCAGGCAAACCTGGCGCGACGCTCGTCGTTTGCGGCGATACACCGCTATTGACAGCGGAAACGCTCGAGGCGTTGTTGGCCCATCACGAGGCGCAACAGGCAAAAGTGACCGTGTTGACTGCGATTGCTGATGATGCGACTGGATATGGCCGCGTCATCCGCGGGGAAGACGGAAATGTCACAAAAGTTGTCGAGCATAAAGATGCGTCTGACACTGAACTAGAGATCCGTGAAATCAACACCGGAACGTACGTGTTCGATAACGAGCTCTTGTTTGATGCATTGAAGCAAGTCGGAAACAACAACGCTCAAGGCGAGTACTACTTGCCGGACGTCATCTCGATTGCGAAAGAAGCAGGCGAAGTCGTGGCAGCACACACGGCGCCGACATTCGATGAAACGATCGGCGTCAACGATCGTGTCGCTCTCTCACAAGCTGAAGCGGTCATGCGCAAGCGGACGAACGAACGCCTCATGCGTGAAGGTGTCACATTCATGGATGCAGCTTCGACATACATCTCACCAGATGCCGTCATCGGTTCGGATACGATCATCTATCCAGGGACGGTCATTCTCGGGAAAACGATTATCGGTTCAGAGTGCGTGATTGGTCCAAATTCAGATATCCGCAATAGCGTCATCGAAGACGGTGCGGCGGTTCGTCAATCGGTCGTAAGTGACAGCCGTGTCGGAACTGAAGCACAGGTCGGGCCGTTCGCCCACCTTCGTCAACAAGCAGTCCTCGGCGCGAATACGCGCGTCGGTAACTTCGTGGAAATCAAAAAATCAACGTTCGGAGACGGTGCGAAAGCATCACATCTCAGCTATATCGGAGATGCTTCGATCGGGGAACGCGTCAACCTCGGCTGTGGCTCGATTACGGTCAACTATGACGGCAAGAACAAGTTCGAAACGGTCGTCGAAGCCGATGCATTCGTCGGCTGCAATGTGAACTTGATCGCTCCGGTGAAAGTCGGAAAAGGCTCAATCGTAGCAGCCGGTTCGACGATCACGGATGACGTTCCTGAAGAGGCGCTTGCGATTGCACGCGAACGCCAAACGAATAAAGAAGGTTACACGAAACGATAAGTTGCTGCCTATTATTATGGAAAACGATGGAGGAGAATCCTAAACATGTCTACTGTATATGAACGTGAAATTCGCCTATTTAGCTTAAACTCAAACCGCCCACTCGCCGAAGAGATTGCCAAGGAAATTGGCATCCCGCTCAGCGATTGCCAAGTGAAGCGGTTTAGCGACGGAGAACTTTACATCAACATCGAGGAGAGCGTGCGAGGCGATGATGTGTACATCATTCAATCGACGAGCTCACCGGTGAACGAAACGCTCATGGAGTTACTCGTCATGATCGATGCGTTGAAACGAGCATCGGTTCGGACGATTAACGTGGTCATGCCATACTACGGTTACGCTCGCCAAGACCGCAAGGCGCGCTCACGTGAGCCGATTACAGCGAAACTTGTCGCTGATTTATTGACGGTTGCAGGTGCCACGCGTTTAATCACGATGGACTTGCATGCTGCTCAAATCCAAGGTTTCTTCAATATCCCAGTAGACCAATTATTAGGTGTTCCACTCATCTCGACGTATTTTGAGACAGATGAATTTAAAGCGAAAGACATTGTCGTCGTTTCACCGGACCACGGTGGCGTCACGCGTGCCCGTAAGCTTGCCGAACGCTTGAAGGCTCCAATCGCCATCATCGACAAGCGTCGTCCTGAAGCGAATGTGGCTGAAGTCATGAACATCGTTGGCAGCGTTGAAGGCAAGACGGCCATCTTGATCGATGACATCATCGATACAGCTGGAACAATCACGCTCGCGGCCGATGCCATCGTCCAAGCTGGTGCAAAAGAAGTGTACGCCTCGTGTACACACCCAGTGTTATCTGGACCGGCGATGGAACGGATCGACAACTCGTCAATCAAGGAACTTGTTGTTTTGAACACGATCGATTTAGAAGGTCGCGAATGTTCAAGCAAAATCAAGCAGATGTCGGTTGCCCGTTTGCTTGGAGAAGCGATCATGCGTGTCCACGAGCACAAATCGGTGAGCACACTGTTCGATTAAAAAACGAGGCCCGAAGGCGTTCGCCTTTGGGCTTTTTTGTTCAGGAGGAATAAGATGAAATGTATCGTCGGCCTCGGGAATCCAGGCAAAAAGTATGAGATGACCCGTCACAACGTCGGATTTTTGGCGATTGATCGCCTTGCTGACAAACATGGGATCAAACTCGATGAAGCCAAGTTTAAAGCATTGATTGGAACGGGAAGAATCAATGGAGAACGTGTCGTCCTCGTCAAACCGCTCACGTATATGAATTTATCAGGCGAGTCGGTCCGTCCGATTTTAGATTATTATAAGATTGAGATTGACGACTTGCTCGTCATTTATGATGACTTGGACATGGTCCCAGGAAAACTGCGATTCCGTCCGAAAGGCAGTGCCGGCGGACATAACGGCATCAAGTCGTTGATTCAGCATTTAGGCACACAAGACTTTAAACGTCTGAAACTGGGAATCGGCCGTCCGCCGCATCCGATTAAAGTGGTCGATTGGGTGCTTATGAACTACCGTAAAGAAGACATGCCAGAATTAAATGATACGCTCGATCAAGCTGTGTCCGCCGCAACCGATTTTGTGGATACTGAATGGATTGCGCTCATGAATCGATATAACTAAAGGGTCAAGGTACCCTTTTTTGTCGTATGAGGTGGAGGAAAACAAATGAATGCTTTAGAGAAATTCATGGTGACGTTACCTGAGACGAATGTGATTCGGGAGCGGTTGCCAAAAGTCGATCGACAACTCGTCACCGGATTAACGACAAGTGCAAAGGCGCTTGTATTGGCGGGTTTGGCGAAAAACTCGCCAAGACGTCTCGTCGTCGTCACGCATAACATGTATCAAGCCCAAAAAATGTACGACCAACTCGAGTCGCTCATCGGACCGAGCAACACATTGCTTTATCCGATTGATGAGACGCTCGCTGGTGAACTATCCCTCACATCGAGCCCAGAATTGCTGGCTGCTCGGATTGAGGCTCGGACACGTCTCCTGGACGAAACGGGAGGCGTCATTGTCGTGCCGCTCGGTGGCTTGCGCCGTTATATCCCGAACCCGTCAGACTGGCAGACGAGCCATCATCACATCAAACCTGGACAAGAGCTTGATTTAAAGCCGTTCGCCGAGACACTCATCACGCTCGGTTATGAACGGACGGCCACCGTGACCGCACCGGGTGAATTCTCCGTCCGCGGCAGTATTTTAGACGTTTATCCGCTCACGGCAGCGCGCCCGTATCGTATCGATTTGTTCGACACCGAAGTCGATTCCATCTTTACGTTTGATGCCGAGACGCAGCGTTCGCTAGGTGTCGTCGGCGAAGCGGTCATCCCACCCGCCACCGAGTTCATCGCCTCACGCGACCAGTTGCAGCAGGCCGGACAAGCACTCGAACGTCAATACGAGCGGACGCTCTCGCTCATCGAGACCGAGACGATCCGGCAAGCGCTCGAAGATGGAATCGCCCGGGACATCGAACAGTTCGGTCGAGGCGAGGCTCCTGAAAAAGTTGGGAAGTACACACCGCTCCTGTATAGCTCGACGCTCCTCGATTATGTCGGGGCGGAAGCGGTCTTGATGTTAGATGAAGTGGCACGGATTGAAGATGCTGCCGACGTGCAAGACCGCGAGGAAGCGGAATGGTTCTCGTCGCTCATCGAACGAGGGGAGTCGGTCAGCAACTACACGCTCGCCGTCCCAATGCATAAAGTATTCCGGACGTTGAAACAAGTCGCGTTCTCCTTGTTACCGTCACGACGGTCCGGGATTCCGGAGACGAACACGGTCCACCTCAGCTGTCGCCCTCTCCCGGCGTTCCATGGGCAGATGCACTTGTTGAAACAAGAAGTCGAACGGTGGCAACAAGGTGACCATCGTATCGTCTTCTTGGCAGGCGATCAAACACGGGCCGATAAAGTGGTGGAGCTACTTGACGATTATGGAATCTCATCCACGTTCACAAATGTGGACGGTGAGCTGTTGCCGCGTCACGTTCATGTCATGATCGGCCAAATCGAAGGCGGCTTTGAACTCTCGACGAGTCGTCTCGTCGTCGTTTCCGAAGAAGAACTGTTCAAGCGCGTCACGAAGCGGAAACGTCAGACGAAGAATTTGACGAACGCCGAACGGATTAAAAGTTACCAAGAATTGAAGCCGAACGACCACGTCGTCCACATCCATCACGGAATCGGGAAGTACCTGGGCATCAAGACGATTGAAGTCGGCGGCATTCATCAAGACTACTTACATCTCGTCTATGCCGGCGACGATGCGCTGTACGTCCCCGTCGATCAAATCGATCTCGTTCAAAAGTATGTCGGGGCCGAAGGCAAAGAGCCGAAGATTTACAAACTCGGCGGGACTGAGTGGAAGAAGGTCAAATCGAAAGTCGCCAAATCGGTGGAAGACATCGCCGATGAACTGATCAAGCTGTACGCGGCGCGTGAAGCGTCCGTCGGCTACGCGTTCCCGGGTGATGACGAGGAGATGAGTCAGTTCGAAAGCTCGTTCCCGTATGCGGAGACGGAAGACCAAGTCCGCTCCATCGCTGAAATCAAAGCGGATATGGAACGGTCACGGCCGATGGATCGTCTCCTTTGTGGCGATGTCGGTTACGGTAAAACAGAAGTGGCGATTCGAGCCGCGTTCAAAGCCGTGCTCGCTGGGAAGCAAGTCGCGTTCCTCGTTCCGACGACCGTGCTGGCGCAACAGCATTACGAGACGATGCTTGAACGGTTCAGTGAATTTCCAATTAACGTCTCCGTCATGAGCCGCTTCCGCTCTAAAAGTGAGATGGCGGCGACGAAGAAAGGCTTGAAGGAAGGAACGATTGACGTCGTCGTCGGGACGCACCGCGTCTTGTCGAAAGATGTGACGTTCGCCGACCTCGGTCTCGTCATCATCGATGAAGAGCAACGGTTCGGGGTCAAACATAAAGAACGGCTCAAACAGTTGAAGACGAATATCGACGTCCTGACGCTGACGGCGACACCTATTCCGCGGACACTCCATATGTCGATGATCGGCATCCGAGACTTGTCGGTCCTCGAGACACCGCCAGAGAACCGCTACCCGGTGCAGACGTACGTCATGGAATACGATGGTATCGTCTTGCGGGAAGCACTTGAGCGCGAACTCGCGCGAGGCGGACAGGCATTCTTCCTCTACAACCGCGTCGAAGGTATCGAGCGGAAGGCAGAAGAGATTCGGGCCTTGTTACCGGAAGCACGCATTGCGACGGCACACGGTCGGATGACCGAGACCGAACTCGAGAGCCAGCTCATCAGCTTCCTTGAAGGAGAGGCGGACGTGCTCGTCTCGACGACGATCATCGAGACCGGCATCGATATCCCGAACGTGAACACACTCATCGTCCACGATGCGGACAAGATGGGGCTGTCACAGCTGTATCAGTTGCGTGGTCGCGTCGGCCGTTCCAACCGGATCGCCTACGCCTACTTCACGTATCGGAAAGACAAGCGTTTGACGGAGGTCGCGGAGAGTCGGCTACAGGCCATCAAAGAGTTCACGGAGCTCGGGAGCGGGTTCAAGATTGCGATGCGCGACTTATCGATTCGCGGCGCCGGCAATCTGCTCGGAGCCCAACAGTCCGGGTTCATCGATTCGGTCGGGTTCGACTTATACTCGCAGATGTTGTCCGAAGCCATCGAGGAACGGAAAGACCGGATGCGCGGACAGGCGAAACAAGTCGTCTTCAAACCAGAAATCGCGTTCCAAGCGGATGCGTACATTCCGGACGACTATTTATCGGACAGCGAATTGAAAATCGAGATGTACAAACGCTTCAAGTATGTCGATACACCAGAGGCGTTGTTCGCCCTCCAGGACGAGTTGATTGAACGGTTCGGCGAATTCCCGGAACCGGTCGCGCTACTCATCCAACTGACGCGTCTGCGCATCTATGGCGAGATGGCGAAAGTGGCGCGCATCAAACAGTCGCCGGGCCGCATCGAGATGGTATTGTCGCTCGAATCAACGACGGCGCTCGATGTCCCGTCATTCATGGAATGGACGATGCCACTCGGTCGGAAACTCGGTGTCGGACAAGACAACGGCGCCCTCAAATTGTCGCTCAGTGGCCGCATGCCGGTCGTCGAACTGTTGAACGATGCCGATACGGTGCTTGAGGAGCTCGTGAAGAGGTTGGCGCATGCGGTCGCCAAGTAAGTTTGCGACCGGCGTCGTCTTATTTGCGCTCGCGGGCTATCTTTCAAAGTTCATCAGTTTCGCGTACCGAGTGCCTTACCAAAATATCGCCGGAGACTTCGGGTTGTATGCTTATCAAACCGTGTATCCGTTTGCCGCAATCGTCGCTTCGCTCGGCATGTATGCGATGCCGGTAGTGATTGCCAAAATCGGTGTCGGGGCCCATGGACCGAGGCGAAAGCTCGAGGTGTTATGGGGCAGTTTTTATGTCTTGTTCGGTCTAGCCGTCATCCTTGTCGTCACGATGTGGATGCTAGCACCGGTCATCGCTCGTCTCCTCGGGGACATGGAACTCGCACCGACGCTGCGGATCATCAGCCTGAGTTATTTACTCATGCCGGCTTTGGCCGTGCTCCGCGGTTCATTTCAGGCCGTCGATGACTTGCGGCCGAGTGCGATTTCTCAAGTGCTTGAGAACCTCGTTCGCGTCACGGTCTTACTCGTCGCCTTGTTGATTGGCGTGCGCTTCGGTCAAGACGCCTATACGCTCAGTCGATACGCGTATGGGGCGACGCTCGTCGGAGGTGTCATCGCCATCGTCATCTTGTCATTATGGGCGAAGCAGTTACGGCTCGTACCGGTACAACCCGCGACGTTGCGGTCTGTCCTTCGAATCTTACTGACGACGGGGTTTGCCGTCGGTTTCGCCTCGCTCGGAATTTTATGGATGCAACTCGTCGACTCGTTCACGATTGTCAATCTGATGGGCGGGGATTATGCGGCGAAAGTCGGGAAAGGGGTATTTGACCGAGGCTATCCGCTCGTTCAATTTGCGATTCTTTTCACGACGGCGCTCGGAATGGCAAATGTCCCGAACTTGGTGCGGCATTATCGTGCCGGTCGTATAGAAGCGACCTCTTCCGGACTCAGTTCGATGATTCGCGTGACGACAACGGTCGCTGCTGCGGCCACAATCGGCTTGATGGGTGTCGTGTTCCCGTTGAATGTCGCGCTATTTGAAAACGCGGCCGGGACGACAGCGCTCGTCTTGCTCTCGACGAGTACGTTCGCCGCGTCGCTTGCCGTGGCGAGCATGACGTGTCTACAGGCGATTGACCGGGAACGCACAGCTGCTGTCGGTATGATTCTCGCCATCGGCGTGAAGCTCGGCAGCAACTTGTGGCTCGTCCCTTACTATGGCATCGCGGGGGCTGCCCTCGGGACCTCGATTGCCTTTTTAGCGATGGCCGGTTTCAATTTCAATCGGCTCGACCAAATCATCCCGCTCGGCATGCTCCGGTTTCGACATTATGGACGTCTCGTCAAAGCGGTGGCGCCGATGGGCGTCATCTTGCTCGGCTTGAACGTCATGGCGATGGATGGGCTGGCGCATCGTCTCGATGCCCTCGTCTGGCTCGTCTTCATGCTCGTGCTTGGGGCCGGCATTTATGTCTGGCGGTTATGGAAAGAACAAATTTTGACGATAGAAGAATGGGAAATGATTCCGTTCGGAGGTCGTCTCATCAATCTGCTAGAAAAAAAGGAGAACTGATATGAGTTACGGAATTACGGTCGTCGGCCTCGGGTCTGGCGAACTTGATCAACTACCGCTCGGTGTCTATCGTCATTTGAAGCAGCAACCGCTCGTATGGTTGCGCACGAAAGAACACCCTGTCGTCAGCGAACTTGAGGCGGAAGGCGTGACGTTCGAATCGTTTGATTCGATTTACGAGGCGAGTGACACGTTCGAGGACGTCTACCGACAAATCGTTGAGACGTTGCTTGAAAAGAGCGAAGAGCTAGCCATCACCTATGCCGTACCGGGGCATCCGTTCGTGGCGGAGCGGACGGTCGAGCTGCTCGTCGAACAAGGTGCGGACGTCACGTTCCTCGGCGGTCAGAGCTTTTTGGACGCCATGTTCCAAGCCCTCCGCATCGATCCAATCAACGGCTTCCAATTACTCGATGCGACGGCGCTCGATGTCGAACGGATTCAAGTGACCCAACACGTATTGATTGGTCAAGTGTATGACGGGTTCGTGGCCGGAGACGTGAAAGTCCAATTGATGGAACGATATCCGGATGAGCATATCGTCAAACTCGTGACAGCCGCTGGGACGAAACATGAGCGGGTCAGTGAAATCCCGCTCTACGAGATGGACCGCGTGGCAGAAGTCGACAACTTGACGACGCTCTATGTGCCGCCGTTGACGGACGAGACGCATTTGGCGCGCGAATTTTCGACGTTGAAGCACATCATCGCGACGCTCCGCGGTCCGGACGGCTGCCCGTGGGACCGGAAACAGACGCATGAGTCGCTCCGCAAATATTTGCTCGAAGAAGCGTATGAATTGATTGAAGCAATCGATACGGAAGACGATGATGCGATTGTCGAAGAGCTCGGTGATGTGTTACTCCAAGTCATGCTCCACGCCCAAATCGGAGCGGACGAAGGCTATTTTGATATCCGAGACGTCATTGGCACCGTCAGTGAGAAGATGGTCCGCCGTCATCCTCATGTGTTCGGGGATGTGAAGGTCGATGATGCCGATGAAGTGGTGACGAATTGGAATGCGATTAAACAAGTGGAAAAAGGGGAAAAGAGAAAATCGCAGCTAGATGGTGTTCTCATGACGCAACCTGGTTTGATGCGGGCCGAGCAATTGCAGAAAAAAGCTGCGCAAGTCGGTTTCGAATGGGACGATGTTCAAGGCGCGTTTGAGAAATTGGAAGAAGAACTCCACGAGTGGAGAAGTCAGCCTGAAGATGAACGAGAACTTGGCGATGTCCTCTTCTCAATCGTCAACGTGGCGCGCTATTTCAAGTTGAACGCCGAACAGGCGCTCGAACGAACCAATCAAAAATTTAAGAGACGATTCGAATACATTGAAGCGAACGGCTCCCTCGAAGAGATGACGCTCGAAGAGATGGATCGGCTCTGGGATGAAGCGAAGGAGAAGGGATTATGAGACTAGACAAGTTTTTGAAAGTATCCCGCTTGATTAAGCGGCGTACGTTGGCGAAAGAAGTCGCCGACCAAGGCCGGATTCAATTGAACGGACAAGTAGCGAAAGCGAGCACCGACGTCAAAGTCGGTGACGAGTTGCAAATTCGATTCGGGAACAAGCTCGTTACGGTCGTCATTGACTCGATTGCCGAGCATGCCCGCAAAGAGGATGCGAAAGAAATGTACCGCCTGCTCAAAGAAGAAAAGGTGAACAGTGGTACGGAAGCGTAAAAAAAAGGTATACTGAACGTAACAGGATAGGAGGAAGGTGATTCGATGAATGGACGTAACCCGATGGAACGCAAACAGCGGATTCGGGCTCTTGATGAACGGAGAGAACAGCTGGAAAAAGAACAGAACCGGCGACGTATCCATCTTCGACGCCGCCTGGCTGCGGCCTCACTTCTCTTTTTGTTAATGGTTGTCTTCATCGGTCAGAGTTACTTCTCGAAAGTCGGATATGTGTCCGAGCAAGAACGGAAACAAAATGAAGCGCAAGTCGAACTTCGGGAAACGAAGGACGAACAATCAGAACTGAAAGAGCAGGTCGAGCGTTTACAAGACGAAGAATACATCGCTAATCTAGCGCGCAACGAGCTGTTGTTCTCGAAAGATGGCGAGATTATTTTTTACTTCTCACCAGAGGAATAAGTGGGTTCGTTGACCGTTGACGAATCGACTCGTATAATTGTAGGGAATCAATCAAAAAAAGGAGTACATTATTTTATGTCAATTGAAGTAGGAAGCAAGGTACAAGGTAAGGTTACAGGGATTACGCATTTCGGAGCGTTCGTAGAACTTCCAAATGGCAAAACGGGTTTGGTGCACATCAGTGAAGTGGCAGATTCTTACGTCAAAGACATCAATGAAGTGCTAACGGTCGGTCAAGAAGTGACGGTCAAAATCTTGAACGTCGAAACAGATGGCAAAATCGGGTTGTCTATCAAAAAGGCCGTCGATCGCCCTGTCAGTGAACGTCCAGAGCGTCCAGCCGGCGAGCGTTTCTCTCGTGGCCCACGCCCAGGCGGCCCGGGTCAAGGCGGCCCACGCCCAGGTGGTCCAGGACAAGGTGGCCCACGCGGTGGCGGCGGTCCACGCGGTGGCGGTCCACGTGGCGGCGGCGGACGTCGCGAAGTACGCCGTGAGCCAGAAACGTTCGATACGTTGATGAGCAAGTTCTTGAAAGACAGCGACGAGCGCTTGACGACGTTAAAACGTCAAACCGACTCAAAACGCGGTGGACGTGGAGCCAAGCGCGGGTAACCCTTCGTAAACCATCAGCTTCTACTCGTAACGATAGACGGTCTTCCTCAAGAAGACGACGAACCACAGACTTTTATAGTCTGTGGTTTTTTTTGATTCTTTTTTGTTATGAAAAATAACTAAAAAGGGTTGCATTTTTTCGAGGAAGCGAGCACAATAGGTAACATGAAAAAATAGTTATGTTTTATAAGTGAAAGGTGAGAATGAAAATGAATGGATGGAAACTGTGGTTGGCGGAATGGAGAAGCATCGGGAAGAATCCTCGGGTCTGGGTCCCGATTCTCGCGGTCGCACTCGTACCGCTCATGTATGCCGGGATGTTCTTATGGGCGTTTTGGGATCCGTATGGACAGATGAAAGACTTGCCGGTGGCGATCGTGAACGAAGACCAGGGAGCGACGTTCGACGGGGAGCAACTTGCCGTCGGGGACGAACTCGTTGAGAAGTTAAAGACGTCTGAGGCGTTCAAATTTATCGAGACGACGAAACAAGAAGCCGAGTCAGGGTTGAACGATCATGACTATTACATGGCGATTGAGATTCCGGCAAACTTCTCAGAAAAAGCGACGACGGCTCTCAGTGAACAACCTGAGAAGCTCGAACTCAAATATATCGCCAATGAATCGTATAACTTTTTAGCGGCTCAAATCGGCGGTTCCGCGATGGAGCAAGTGAAAGGTGAACTGTCGACCGAAGTCGCGAAACAGTACGTCAGTGCGATGCGTGACGGGATTCAAGATGCCGCTGCTGGACTCGATGAAGCGGCGGCTGGGGCGGGAAAACTGGCAGATGGATCGCAGACGGCCGAACAGGGGGCGACCCAATTGGCCGACGGGACCGCATTGCTCGCTTCAAAACAACAAGAATTGGCTGACGGGGCGAGTCGGTTGAATGAAGGTGTGGCCCAACTCGAGACAGGGACGACGGAATTGGCGAAGGGAAGCCAGCAAGTCTATGCAGGTAGCGCCGCCTTATCAGACGGGGCACGTCAAGTGAATGACGGGGCGTCTGCCCTTCAAGACGGAACGAGCCAACTTGTCGAAGGGACAGGCACGTTCGCCTCGAAGTTGGAGGAATTGCACAGCGGGACGGCTTCTCTCAATCAAGGCGTTCAACAACTCGCGGCCGGGATTCAGCGTTCGAAGGACGGCAGTGAGCAATTGAGTGCCGGTTCAAATGAATTGGCGGCCGCGATGACGGCGGCGAAAGAAGGAAATGCCGCCTTGATGGCAGGAGAGACGGAACTTGTGGCCGGGATTGGTCAGATGAAGACGGAAATGTTGGCCAGTCAAGATCAGTTGATAGGCCAGCTGTCAGCACTCGCTGAGGCAGGGCAACCTGCTTCACCAGAGATGCTACAGGCGATTGTGGCCCAATTGGCGGAAGGTCAAACAGCGACGGCAGCTGGATTCGATGCACTGTCCACGGGAGCGACGCGTGTGAAGGAAGGGCAGGCCGCGCTCGGTGACGGATTGACGCAAGCGGAGGCTGGTGCCAATGAACTCGCTTCGGGACTGGTGACGTTACGTGACGGACAAGCCGAGCTCGCAAGCGGGGCACAGGCGTTGGCGGATGGGTCGACACAAGTGGAACAAGGGGCGCAAACGGCAGCCGTGAGTTCGAAAGAGTTGGCTTCGGCAAGCAATCGCTTAAACGCCGGCGTCGGAGCGTTGAAAGACGGGACCGCCGAACTCGCGTCCGGCAGTACGCAGTTGACCGAGGCGACGGGCGCCTTGTCAGAGGGTAGTTCGAAACTCGCGGACGGGGCGAAGAGCGCCGGCGCGGGCACGAATACACTCGCGAACGGGGCTGTACGTTTGGCAGAGGGCGGTAAAGACCTTCAGTCAGGTAGCGACCAGCTCGCAGACGGAGTGTCCGAACTTGCGGCTGGTAACAGCAAGTTACGGGATGCGCTCGCCGATGGGGCCGAAGCGGCCGCAATCGACATCCGAGACGATAACGTCGACATGATGGCCGGACCGGTCACGGTCGTCAATGACTCGATTCACAAGGTCCCGAACTACGGAACAGGTTTTGCACCGTACTTCATGTCACTCGGACTATTCGTCGGGGCTCTCTTGCTCTCGATTGTCTATCCGCTGTACGATCCAGCTGGAAAACCGAAACGCAGTCTGTCATGGCTCGTCTCAAAATCGGGTGTGTTGCTCGTCGTCGGATTTATTCAAGCGCTCGTCTTGGATGTGGCGATGGTCATGTTGCTCGGACTTGAAGTCGATGCACCGCTCCAGTTCTTCGGATTCAGTTGGCTCGTCAGCATCACCTTCCTCTTAATCGTGCAGCTGCTTGTCACGACGCTCGGAAATCCGGGGCGTTTCGTCGCCATCGTCTTATTGATCCTTCAATTGACGACGTCGGCTGGAACGTTCCCGCTCGAACTGATTCCGAGCGCTCTCCAACCGTTTAACGCCTGGTTGCCGATGACGTACACCGTATCGGGCTATAAAGAAATCTTGTCAGCGGACGGCTGGAGTTACTTGCAACAAGCGATCGTCTATTTGGCGTCCGTCTCGACCGCTTGCTTCTTCTTGCTCTGGGGATATTTCCGCATCGCCTGGAAGAAAAAATATCGGCTGACGACGTCAGAAGCGTGATGCACAACGAACTGAAAATCGTGTATAGTGGATAAGACGACACTATACACGATTTTTTTGTGAAAAAACTTTTAAAAAAGAATTGACACTGACGTGGGTACTGGTTATTATAGAAAATGTGCTTAGGACACAACAATAACATGGCGGTGTAGCTCAGCTGGCTAGAGCGTACGGTTCATACCCGTGAGGTCGTGGGTTCGACTCCCTCCGCCGCTACCATTTTATTTAGGCCCGTTGGTCAAGCGGTTAAGACACCGCCCTTTCACGGCGGTAACACGGGTTCGAATCCCGTACGGGTCACTTACCTAAGCGAAAAGAAGCCATCTCACTCGAGATGGCTTCTTTTGTTATATCAAGGAGGCGGACGGATGACGAAAGTATTGGTTGCCGTGTCCGGTGGAGTCGATTCGGTCGTCTTATTGGATCGAGTCATTCGGACCGGTATGGAAGTGGGCGTGGCCCATGTCCATCATGGGTTACGTCCCGAATCGGACGAGGAATATCGGTTCGTGCAATGTCTCGCCGCATCCTATGGGGTTCCATTTCACGGAAAGCGACTCACTTTTCCGGATGGCGGTTCGCAGGCGAGTTACCGGACGGCACGATATGCGTTCTTTGAACAGGCTATGCAGAAGTTCGGCTATACACAACTGATGACGGCCCATCACGCGGACGACCAACTCGAGACCGTCCTCATCCAACTGCAGCGTAACGTCATCGAAGTGACGGGAATTCCCGAGCGTCGTCCGTTCGCAGGAGGAGAACTCGTTCGTCCGCTCTTATCGGAACCGAAGCGGGAATTGATTGCCTATGCCAAACGATACGGACTTGAATGGAGAGAAGATGCGAGCAACGCCACGACCGAATATTTGCGCAATCAAGTGCGGCATCAGATCGTGCCCCAGCTCCTCGCGTCGCAACCGGATCTTGTTCAAGTTGTGAGCGAAACAGCTCGGCATCAACGCGAACTGTGGCGGACCCGCTACCGACAGATGGAGAATTGGATCCAGGACAACGTGCGGCTCGAGATGAAAGCGTTTCACGTGAAATTGGATAACTTAATGTGTCTAAAACCTGTCGAACGATACACCGTCGGGCGCCTGCTATCAATGCGCTACGGGGTAGAGGTGGGGACCGCGATCGACCGTCTGTTAACGAGTGCTAAAGGTTCTGGCCATTTCGACTTAGAGGGGCCATGGGGCCTGCGGAAACAAGACGGGCTCTTATCGTTACAGGCAACTGGTCAATCACTCCTAGCCCCACACAAACAAGTGGTAACGACCTTCCCAGCGCATGTAGTGTTCGGGACTTCGTTATTCTCACTAGACGTTGAGGATGATACGGACGGCATCCCGCTCGAGGCGATCGAGTTGCCGTTGATCATCCGCTCTGTCGAGGCTGGGGACGCGATGAAACTGTCCATCGGGACGAAAAAAGTCGCCCGCATCTTCATTGACGCGAAGATTCCGCGAGAAAAACGGCCATTCGTCCCATTGGTAGTTGACGCAACGGGACGGATTATCGCTATAGTAGGGGTAAGAGTTTCCGATTTTCCGGATAAGTCGGGTGCGATGTGCCCACGATTAATGGTAAAATGATGATTGTGTCGGATAAGAAAGAGGAGGATTTTAAGATGTCATTAATGAACGATATGGAGAAAGTACTGATTTCAAGCGAAGAGATTCAAGGTAAAGTGAAAGAACTCGCTACAACACTTAGCGAAGAATATAAAGAAGAGTTTCCACTCCTCGTCTGCGTGTTAAAAGGTGCGATGCCATTCATGTCAGACCTCGTCAAAGAAATGGACATCCATTTAGAAATGGATTTCATGGACGTGTCGACGTACCATGGCGGAACGTCATCGACGGGTGAAGTTAAAATTGAGAAAGATTTAAATACATCTGTAGAAGGACGCGACATCTTGATTGTAGAAGATATCATTGATAGTGGGCTCACGCTCGGCTATCTCGTTGACCTGCTCAAGTACCGCAAAGCCAAGTCGGTTAAAATCGTTACGCTTCTCGATAAACCTACGGGCCGCAAGAACGGATTGTCGGCAGATTATAGCGGTTTCGTTATTCCGCACGAGTTTGTTGTCGGCTATGGTCTCGATTACGAAGAGAAATATCGTAACCTTCCGTACGTCGGTGTGCTCAAGCCGAGCATTTACGGGGGCTAACGTTTTTCTTTTGAAAATGCGTCGTGTTAAGATAAAAGAAATACCCAAAGTATACACATATACTGAATGGGCGAGAACATCGTTTCTCGGAATAGGAGGCAGAGAATGAATCGTGCAGTGAAAAACACCTTAGTTTTCGGTGTGATTTTCCTAGCCTTGATCTTGTTCCTTCAATATTTACAAAACCCGAATAGCCAGAGCGAGACGCTTACGTATTCGAAGTTCTTGGAATATGTGGAAGAAGGTCGGATTGAAACGGCAACCGTACAAGAAATTCCGGGAGCCATCTCAATTACAGGAGATCTAACAGGAGACGAAGATCAGCGTTTTGAAACGAATATCCCGGCCAACGAGGCCGAATACGCCGAAGTGCTCTCGTCGCTTCGCGCGGATACCGACATCCAAATCGAAGAAGCAGAGTCGAGTGGTAGCTGGTTCAGCATCGTATTCGCGATCTTACCGTTCATCATCATCTTCATCTTATTCTTCTTCTTGCTCAACCAAGCCCAAGGTGGCGGCGGTGGCGGTCGTGTGATGAACTTCGGGAAATCGAAGGCCAAACTATACGACCAAGAGAAGCGCCGTGTGACGTTTAAAGACGTCGCCGGAGCAGACGAAGAAAAACAAGAGCTCATCGAAGTCGTTGAATTCTTGAAAGACCCACGTAAGTTCTCGAAACTCGGGGCACGGATTCCGAAAGGTGTCTTGCTCGTCGGTCCTCCGGGAACAGGTAAAACATTGCTCGCTCGTGCAGCTGCAGGAGAAGCCGGTGTACCGTTCTTCTCAATCTCAGGTTCTGATTTCGTCGAAATGTTCGTCGGTGTCGGGGCGTCACGTGTTCGTGACTTGTTCGAGAATGCGAAAAAGAACGCACCGTGTATCATCTTCATCGATGAAATTGATGCGGTCGGACGCCAGCGTGGTGCCGGTCTTGGTGGTGGCCATGACGAGCGTGAGCAAACGCTTAACCAATTGCTTGTTGAGATGGATGGATTCAGTGACAACGAGGGCATCATCATGATTGCCGCGACAAACCGTCCGGATATTCTTGACCCAGCCTTGCTTCGTCCAGGTCGTTTCGACCGTCAAATCACGGTTGATCGTCCAGATGTCAAAGGGCGTGAAGAAGTCCTTAAAGTTCATGCGCGCAACAAACCGCTCGATTCGACAGTCGACTTGAAGTCGATTGCGCAGCGGACGCCTGGGTTCTCAGGTGCCGACCTTGAAAACTTATTGAACGAAGCAGCGCTCGTCGCAGCCCGGTCTGACCGTTCAGCGGTATCAGTCGTGGATGTCGAGGAAGCGATTGACCGCGTCATCGCTGGTCCTTCTAAGAAGAGCCGTGTCATCTCGGAGAAAGAACGACAAATCGTCGCCTATCATGAAGCAGGTCATACGATTATCGGGATTGAACTTGAGAATGCAGATGAAGTGCATAAAGTGACAATCGTTCCTCGCGGTAACGCAGGCGGTTATGTCGTCATGCTTCCAAAAGAAGATCGCTACTTCATGACGAAACCTGAGCTTGAAGATAAAATCGTCGGTCTCCTCGGGGGCCGTGTGGCGGAAGACGTCATCTTCGGTGAAGTGTCAACAGGAGCCAGCAATGACTTCCAACGTGCGACTGGTATCGCGCGGAAGATGGTCATGGATTACGGGATGAGCGACAAGCTCGGACCGCTCCAACTTGGATCGAACCATGGGGGACAAGTCTTCCTCGGCCGTGATTTCCAAACGGAACAAAACTACTCGGATGCGATTGCACAAGATATCGACCTCGAAATCCGGGATATCATCAACCGTTGTTACGCGAAAGCGAAACAAATCTTGACGGATCGTAAAGACGATCTCGAACTCGTCGCGAAGACGTTGCTCGAAGTTGAGACGCTCGATTCGAAACAGATTCGTCACTTGATTAAGACGCGCGAATATCTTCCACACGAACCGGAAGAGCCGTCTGAACCATCGAAAGATGATGCAAGCGACGAAGCGAAAAAAGATGAGGCGGCCGTCAAGCACGGACAAGTCATCGATCAGCCTGGAGTCGTTCAAGAAGCGAAGCCTGACGTGGTCCCTGAAGGCGATAAGCCGGAAGCGACGCCGACGGAACGCCCGAATAACGAATCACGCTAAGTGTAAGAGACGAATGCCCTAAACAAGGCATTCGTCTTTTTTCGTGTTATAATTCGAGCGAACTGTAATTGACAACAAAGTGAGGAACGCTATCATGATTTTAGTGATTGATGTTGGGAATACAAATATTGTCCTTGGGATGTATGACGGCGAGACGCTCGTCCATCATTGGCGCATCTCGACAGACCGTACGAAAACAACCGATGAATACGGCATGCTCGTGAAATCACTGTTCGATCATTCGAACGTCTCGTTCGATCAGATTGACGGCGTGATTCTGTCTTCGGTCGTTCCACCGGTCATCTTTCCGCTCGAACAGATGTCGCAACGTTATTTTAATGTCCGGCCGATTGTCGTCGGTCCCGGCGTGAAAACCGGTCTCGACATTCATGTCGATAATCCGCGCGAAGTCGGTGCAGACCGCATCGTCAACGCGGTCGCTGGAATTGCCAAATATGATGGACCGCTCATCATCGTCGATTTCGGAACGGCGACGACGTACTGCTATATTGATGAGAACCGCCGTTATCACGGAGGCATCATTTCACCGGGGATCATGATTTCGGTCGAGGCGCTCTATCAACGGGCGGCCAAGTTGCCGCGCATCGAGCTCGCGACACCACCTACGGTCGTTGGGAAAAATACAATTCAAGCGATGCAGTCCGGGACGTATTACGGCTATGTCGCACAAGTCGACGGGATTGTCGGTCGTATGAAGCGTGAAGTCGGAGAAGCGACTGTGATCGCCACAGGCGGTCTCGCGCGTTTGATTAGCGAGCATGCAGAGACGATTGATGTCGTCGATTCATTTTTGACGCTCGATGGGCTTCGTCTCATCTATGAGCGCAACCAGAAATAAACTTAAAGGAGTTACTCGATATGATTCAACCAGAACAACAAGCATTACTTGACCAAATGAAAGCCGATTACCTCGTCCGTGCCCTCGGGTTCAACGGGGAAGTCCGCGCGTTTGCCGTCCGGACGACGAAAACAATCTTTGAAACGCAACTTCGTCACCAGACGACACCGGTCGCTTCAGCGGCGCTCGGACGCACGATGACGATCGGGACGATGATTGGTGCGATGCAAAAAGGCGCCGCTCGCGTGACGCTCAAAGTCGAAGGAGATGGACCGATTGGGAAAATCATCGTCGATGCTGATACGGCAGGAGACGTGCGCGGTTACGTGTCACATCCTCGTGTCGAAGGCGGCACGTTTGTGAATGATCACGGTTTGACGAAGTTGAAAGTCGGCGAAGCCGTCGGACGCGGGACAATCTCGGTGATTAAAGACCTCGGTTTGAAAGACTTTGTCGGAGGCTCATCTGAGATTCAAACGGGTGAGATTAGCGAAGACTTCACGTACTACTTCGCGACGTCAGAACAAGTGCCGTCAGTCGTCGGTGCGGGTGTGCTCGTACTTCCGGAAGATGAATCGATTCTTGCGGCTGGTGGCATTATCGTTCAATTGATGCCGGATGCGTCAGAAGAGACGATTCAAGCGCTTGAACAGGCGCTCAAGACGTTCCCACCGGTGTCGGTCCTCATCGGGGAAGAGAAAACGCCAGAAGAAATGCTGCAGATGCTCCTTGGCGACAGCCTCGAAGTGTTGGATCAAAAACCGGTCCAATTTAATTGCACATGTAGCCGCGACCGTATGGAGAGCGCGATTATCGGACTCGGTGCCGAAGAGATTCGTCACATGATTGAAGAAGATGGCGGCGCTGAAGCGGTTTGTCATTTCTGTGGCGAGAAATACCACTTCTCGGCGGAACAGTTAGAAACGATGAAACAACAAGCACGCTGACCGCTTTGCTCCAAATTGCATATTTTGAATCTGATAGGGTATGATTACAATATCGGAATAGTCGGAATTATGGAGGAGGAAATGAAATGCGTATCGTAGATTCAGTAACAGACCTGATTGGAAAGACACCGATTGTGAAGTTGAATGGATTGACTGGCGCTGAAGATGCCACGGTTTACTTGAAATTGGAGTATATGAACCCAGGCTCTAGCGTAAAAGACCGGATTGCGCTCGCGATGATTGAAGCGGCGGAACGAGAAGGGGTCTTGAAGCCAGGAGATACGATTATCGAACCGACCAGTGGGAACACAGGGATTGGTCTTGCCATGGTCAGTGCGGCCAAAGGCTATAAAGCGATTTTGGTCATGCCGGAAACGATGAGCATGGAACGTCGCAATCTGCTTCGTGGCTACGGTGCGGAACTCATTTTGACGCCGGGTCCTGAAGGGATGGGCGGAGCGATTCGTCGTGCGACGGAAGAGGCTGAACAAAACGGTTATTTCCTCCCGCAGCAATTTAACAATGAAGCCAACCCGAACGTGCACGAGATGACGACGGGACCTGAAATCGTCGACGCATTCGATGCGTCAGGCCTCCAAGTCGATGCGTTCATCGCCGGCGTCGGGACAGGTGGAACGATTACGGGAGCGGGTAAAGTGTTGAAAGCCCACTATCCAAACGTACAAATCCTAGCGGTCGAACCGGTCGATTCACCGGTTTTATCGGGCGGTAAACCAGGCCCGCATAAAATCCAAGGCATCGGGGCCGGGTTCATCCCGTCGATTCTCGATACGGAGATTTATGAAGGTGTCCTTCAAATCACGACCGATCAGGCGTTCGAATACGCACGTCTTGCGGCCAAAACGAACGGCGTGCTCGGAGGCATCTCGTCTGGGGCGGCGATCGCTGCCGCTGTCGATACGGCGAAACGTCTCGGCAAAGGGAAAAACGTGCTGGCGATTATCCCATCAAACGGAGAACGCTACCTCAGCACACCGCTCTATCAATTCGATGAAGAATCAGATAGCGTACGCTCGTAAACAAACGGCAGTTACCGGGAGACAACTTCTTTCGGTAACTGCCTTTTCTTGTGTACAATTAAAGGCATGAATCAGTGGAACGGGGGAATGTGGCGTGAGACAAACAGCGTTCAAAACCATGCGCATGACAAAAGAGAAGATGTACGACACGTATATGACATTGACGGAAGGGGAGAAGCACTACGCGTGGTTAGAGAGTGGACGCGTCGGCCGCTATACGATGGCCGGGATTGAACCGTTCGCTACGCTTCACGTGAAAGATGGGGTCGGAACGTTCGCTACATCAGATGTGACGGAAACACTGTACGGTGAGCCGCTCGACATCGTCGAAACAATCCGCACCCGGTACGCTACCGAGCGACCGGCTGGCGCTCCCCCGTTTTTTGGCGGGATGATCGGTTATGTGAGCTATGACGTGGCCCGAACGCTCGAACGGTTACCACGGCAGGCAGCGGACGACTTGGCGACACCGGACGTCTCCTTCTTACTGTTCGATGAAGTGGCGGTCTTCGATGAAGAAGAATCGCTCTTATATATGCTCGTCACGGCGGACGACCAGGTAGAGGTGAAACTCGATCGCTTTGCCGCCCTTTGGCACACCGAGACGCACTATGCGTTCCCGCCGGTCGCAAGCGGGACGCTCGAACGTTCACGCTCGCTATCACAAGAGAAGTTCGTGACGGCGGTGCAAAAGATTCAAGACTATATCGTCGAGGGTGATGTGTTTCAGGTGAACTTGAGCGTGCGGCAATCGGAACCGTTGCTCGCGCATCCACGTCACATCTACGACACGCTCCGGAAAGTGAACCCGTCACCGTATATGGGTTATTTCGCTGACGACTCGCTTACGATGGTGTCGGCTTCACCGGAACTGTTGCTCGAAAAACATGGCGCCGCCATCTCGACACGTCCGATCGCCGGAACGAGACCACGAGGCCGGGACGAGGCAGAGGATTTGGAACTGGCTCGGACGTTGCTCGACAATGAGAAAGAGCGGGCCGAACATGTCATGCTCGTCGACCTTGAACGAAACGACTTGGGCAAAGTCGCGGCTTACGGGACAGTGCATGTCGATGAGCTGATGGTCATCGAGAAATACTCGCACGTCCAACATATCGTCTCGAACGTGCGCGGTTTGATGCGGGAAGGCGTATCGGGAGCCGAAGCACTTGGCGCGATGTTCCCGGGCGGCACCATCACCGGGGCGCCGAAAATCCGGACAATGGAAATCATCGAGGAACTCGAACCGGTCCGGCGTGGGATTTACACCGGCTCATACGGATGGCTTAGTTGGGATGATGACCTCGTGTTCAACATCACGATTCGGACGATGGTCGTGAAGGACGGAATCGCCCATGTTCAGGCTGGTGCCGGGATTGTGATTGATTCGGATCCTGAAGCGGAGTACGCCGAATCACTTTCCAAGGCGAAAGCGCTATGGACGGCGAAAGAAATGACGGAGGCGACGGTATGATTTTACTCATCGATAACTATGACTCGTTCACATACAATTTAGTTCAATACTTTGGGGAGCTCGGTGAACAACTCGTCGTCCGTCGTAACGATGACATCACGATCGAGGAAATTGAAGCGCTCGCCCCAAGTTATCTCGTCATTTCGCCTGGTCCGTGCACACCGAGTGAGGCGGGTATCAGCATCGATGCGATTCAGGCGTTTGCCGGTCGCATCCCGATTCTTGGCGTTTGTCTAGGACATCAAGCGATTGCTCAAGCGTTCGGCGGAAAAGTCGTCCATGCCGAGCGGCTCATGCATGGCAAGACGTCAGCGATTCAACATGACGGAAACACGCTGTTTAACGGCATCCCGCAACAGACAATCGTGACACGCTACCATTCGCTCGCGGTCGAACGAGATGCGTTACCGTCGTGCTTGAAAGTCACGGCCGAGACGAGCCTAGGAGAAATTATGGCACTCCGGCATGAAACGTTACCGATTGAAGGGGTCCAGTTTCATCCGGAAGCGATTTTGACAGAACACGGCAAAGACATGATTCGTAATTTCGTCGAGGTGTATCGTCATGTGGCTTTGGCATAACGGCGAACTAAGGGGCAGCTCTGAAGTAACGATTCCGATTGAAGATCACGGATTTTTATATGGGATGGGCCTATTCGAGACGTTTCGAACGTTCAATGGCATCCCGTTCTTGTTTGATTTTCACTGGGAACGTCTCGAGAAGAGCTTAGCGGAACTATGGATTGATTTACCGTATACGAAACAAGAGATGGAGCAGGCGATTCAAGACGTCGTTCGTCAAAACGGGACCCCGAACCTGTATGTGCGCTTGAACGTGTCCGCGGGGGTGGCGCCACTTGGACTCTATGACGGACGCTACACGCATCCGAACGTGACGCTACTCGTCAAACCGCTGCCGGAGTCGTTTCAACCCGTCGAAAAACGGTTGGAAGCCATTCCGTTTCCAAGAAGTCGGCCCGAAGCTTCATTCCGCTTAAAATCCCATCATTATATGAACAATATATTAGGGAAGCGCATGCTCGTTGATCGGGAGGCGGAAGGGCTGTTCGCCGATGACTCAGGACATGTCGTAGAAGGGCTTGTCTCGAATATCTTCTGGGTCGAAGCTGACCAACTTTGGACGACGCCGCTCGCGACAGGACCTCTGGCTGGGGTCACGCGACGTTGGGTGATGGATACGTTTGATGTGAAGGAACGTGATGTGACGTTTGCGGAACTTACACAGGCAGACGAGATTTGGTTGACCAATTCGGTTCAACAGATTGCTCCGGTCACAGACTATGCCGGGAACAGCTATCCAGGAAAAGACGGGGCAAAATTTAAAGCATGTTGGTCTGTCTTGTTGCATGCGATTGAGAGGGAAGAAACGCGATGACAAAAATCATGGGAATTTTAAATGTGACACCGGATTCGTTTTCGGACGGAGGACGATATACGGCGCTCGAACAGGCGGTCGCTCACGCCAAGCAACTCGTTCAAGACGGAGCGGACGCGATTGATATCGGCGGGGAATCGACACGTCCGGGAGCCCGGTTCGTCTCGGCGGAAGAAGAAATCGAGCGAGTCGTTCCTGTCATTCGTCAACTGAAGCAAGAGCTCGACGTGCTCATCTCGATCGATACGTACAAACCGGTGGTGGCAAAGGCGGCATTAGAAGCCGGGGCAGATATCATCAATGACGTCTGGGGCTCGAAGTGGGGCGATCAATCGATGGCACAAGTGGCAAGGGCGTTTAACGTTCCCATCATCTTGATGCACAATCGCGACAATCGAAATTATGGCCATTTCATTGAGGAGGTCGTCGGTGACTTGTACGAATCGATTGAAATCGCCCAAGCGGCCGGTGTGCCGGATGAGATGATTTGGTTAGACCCGGGAATCGGCTTTGCGAAAAACTATGCGCAAAACATGGAGTTGATGAATCGACTCGACGTGATCACGAACCTCGGTTATCCGGTGTTACTCGGAACGTCGCGGAAATCATTTATTGGGCAAGCGCTTGATTTACCGACTGAAGAACGACTAGAAGGGACACTGGCGACGACGTGTCTAGGAATCATGAAAGGCTGTGCGTGGATTCGGGTCCATGACGTAAGAGAGAATAAACGAGCGTCACTCATGATGGACGCGATGCTGGGAGGCGGACAAATTGGATAAGATGTTTGTGAATGGGATGCGTTTCTATGGCTATCACGGTGTGTTTGAAGAAGAGAATCGACTCGGTCAACGCTTTAACATCGATTTGATGTGTGAGTTGGATTTGGCGCCGGCGGGACAATCGGACGATTTATCAGACGGAGTCAGTTATGCGGGTCTCTATCAATTGACGGAAGAGATCGTCACCGGTGAGCCGGTCAATCTGCTCGAGGCGCTGGGTGAACGCATCACGAAGGCTGTCTTGGCCCACAGTGACAAAATTCAAAGCGTCACCGTCAAAGTCATCAAGCCGGACCCGCCCATCCCGGGTCATTATGACTCGGTCGCGATCGAGATGACACGGAGACGGAACGTATGATGTACGTAGCGTTGGGATCGAACATTGGGGAGCGTGCCAACTATCTAGCAGAAGCGATTCAAGCGATGGCGGTAAACGGTCTTCAGGTAACGAAAGAGTCATCCGTATATGAGACGGCACCGGTCGGATACACAGATCAGCCATCCTTCTATAATATGGTCGTCGAAGTCGAGCCGTCCCTTTCTGCGGAAGCGGCCTTGCTTCAACTCCAACAGATTGAACGGGACCTAGGGAGAGAACGACTATTCAAGAATGGACCGCGTACAATCGACCTTGACATCTTGGTCTATAACAGCGAAGATATACAATCGAAGCAGTTAACTGTTCCGCATCCACGGATGCATGAACGCGCTTTTGTCCTTGCCCCGTTCGCGGAGATTGCTCCGGCGGTCGAGGTAAAGGGAATGACGGTGCGGGCATGGCTAGAAGCCCTTCCTGCGTCGGAACGACAAGATGTCGTCCGTCTCGGACCGTTACAATCATTGGTCAGCTCGGTTTAACGTTAGCAAAGGAAGTGGAGAAGTGTCAGGGTTCAAGATTGGTAACATCGATATAAAGAACCGCGCCGTCCTTGCCCCGATGGCCGGAGTGACAAACCCTGCGTTTCGTTTGATCGCGAAAGAATTCGGCGCGGGACTCGTCTGTGCGGAAATGGTCAGCGATAAAGGGATTTTATTGGAGAATGCAAGAACGCTCCGGATGCTGTACGTCGATGAACGGGAAAAACCGCTCAGCCTTCAGATTTTCGGAGGTTCGAAAGACACACTCGTCAGAGCGGCCCAGTACGTGGATCAAAACACGAATGCGGACATCATCGATATCAATATGGGTTGCCCAGTCCCGAAAGTCACGAAGTGTGAGGCGGGTGCCAAATGGTTGCTCGACCCGGACAAAGTTTACGAGATGGTGAACGCCGTCTCGAATGCGGTCGATAAGCCGGTCACGGTCAAAATGCGCCTCGGTTGGGACGAAGACCATATTTATATTCTCGACAATGTTCGGGCGGCTCAATCTGGCGGAGCGGCGGCGATTGCGATTCATGGTCGTACGCGGTCTCAACAATATGAAGGAACCGCAAACTGGGATTGGATTGGCGAAGCCAAGAAGATTGCGACAGTTCCGATTATCGGTAACGGCGATATCTCGACACCACAAGAAGCAAAACATGCGATTGATCATTATGGTGTCGATGCTGTCATGATCGGACGGGCAGCGCTCGGTAACCCATGGATGCTGTATCAAACGGTGCAGTATTTGGAGACTGGTGAACTTCCGCCAGAACCAGCGGCGCGTGAAAAGATCGACATCTGTATGTTGCATCTCGATCGCTTGATTGCCATCAAAGGAGAAGTAACCGCCGTTCGCGAGATGCGTCAACATGCGGCATGGTACTTGAAAGGGTTGAAAGGCAGCGGCCCGGTTCGGAAGCAAATCAACGAAACGGAATCGCGAGATGCTTTTGGCATCGTGTTGTATCATTTTGTGGAACAGCTCGAGCGACACATGCAAGAAGTGTGAACTAGTGAAAAAAATTGATTTGTGGTAAGCTTGTTTGGCGAAAAAGTGAACCACACAAGCAAACGGTTTAGGCTGTGCTGTTGGCCGTGAGGCTGACAGTTTTTTATTAGGAACATCCCCAATACGTATAGAGGAGTGAATGGAGTAGTGAGTCACGAGTTGGAAATGAATGACCAAATGCAGGTTCGTTTTGAAAAAATGACCGAGATGCGTGAACAAGGGCTTGACCCGTTCGGACGTCGGTTCGAACGTTCTGCCCACGCCGGTGAATTACATGAACAATATGAGGCGATTGAAAAAGAAGCCTTGGCCGAACAAGACGTCGAAGTGACGCTTGCCGGACGAATCATGACGAAACGTGGAAAAGGGAAAGTCTTCTTTGCCCACATCCAAGACGTCACAGGACAAATCCAAATCTATGTGCGTAAAAATGACGTAGGTGACGAACCGTTCGATTTATTTAAGTCATCTGACCTTGGTGACATCGTCGGGGTGAAAGGGAAGTTGTTCAAGACGAACGTCGGCGAATTGTCGATTCATGTTGAAGAGTTCGAACTCTTAACAAAAGCACTTCGTCCGCTTCCTGATAAATACCATGGCTTAAAAGATGTTGAGCAACGCTATCGTCAACGTTATTTGGATTTAATTACGAATAACGATTCGCGTCAAACGTTTATTCTGCGTAGCCGAATTATCTCGGAAATTCGGAATTTCTTGAACCATCGCGGTTACTTGGAAGTCGAAACGCCGATGTTGCATACAATCGCAGGTGGAGCGGCGGCCCGTCCGTTCTTGACGCACCATAATGCACTTGATATGGAGTTATATATGCGGATCGCCATCGAGCTTCATTTGAAGCGCTTGATTGTCGGTGGTCTCGAGCGCGTGTATGAGATTGGCCGTGTCTTCCGTAATGAAGGGATCTCAACACGTCATAACCCGGAGTTCACGATGATTGAATTGTATGAAGCGTATGCGGACTATAATGACATCATGGATTTGACGGAAGAACTCGTAGCTCACGTAGCTCAAGAAGTCCTTGGCACGACGGACGTTCAATATGGAGAAGATACGATTCATTTGGCTGTCGGTTGGAAACGTGCGCACATGGTCGACTTGGTTAAAGAAGAAACAGGCGTCGATTTCTGGCAACAGATGTCTGATGAAGATGCACGTGCGCTTGCAAAAGAGCACGGTGTCGAGATTCAAGACCATATGACGTTCGGTCACATCGTCAATGAATTCTTTGAGCAGAAAGTCGAAGAAACATTGTTACAACCGACGTTTGTCACAGGTCATCCTGTCGAAGTATCGCCATTGGCGAAAAAGAACGATACAGATCCACGCTTCACGGATCGATTTGAATTGTTCATCGTTCGTCGTGAACATGCTAACGCCTTCACGGAATTGAATGATCCGATTGATCAGCGTGAGCGTTTCGAAGCTCAACTTCTTGAGAAAGAAGCAGGGAATGACGAAGCCCATGAATTGGACAACGATTTCCTTGAGGCACTCGAATACGGAATGCCACCAACGGGCGGTCTTGGAATCGGAATCGATCGCCTCGTCATGTTGTTGACGAATGCACCATCGATTCGTGATGTTCTATTGTTCCCGACGATGAGACACCAACAGTAAAGAATCGTTTCAACCTCTCGCTCTTACGGGCGAGAGGTTTTTCTATGGAGAATGTTGCCGATTTAAAGAGGATAAAAACTTTTTTAGAAAAACTTTTGCAAAAAGTCTTGCGTTCTATTTAGGGATGCGGTAAAGTAATAAACGTTGCCGCTGATGGCAGCGGAAAAGAATAAAAAAAGTGGTTGACAACTGTGTCGATGACTTGTATTATTTTAAGAGTCGCCAATGAGCGACAGACGAACTTTGAAAACTGAACGATGAGGCAAAAAAAGTTTTACAATGTTTGAATGAAGCGCAAGCTTCGTCATGTTTTAAAGAGCTATATCAAATTCTTTGGAGAGTTTGATCCTGGCTCAGGACGAACGCTGGCGGCGTGCCTAATACATGCAAGTCGAGCGCAGGAAATCGACGGAACCCTTCGGGGGGAAGTCGACGG
>NZ_JACSLY010000018.1:0-36785 GCF_018618375.1 Exiguobacterium sp. E4787
ACTTAACTTACTATAACGAAGAGCGTATCCAAGAAAAATTAGGCTACCTCACACCGATAAAATATGGTGTGGTGGCAGCCTAATAAGGTGTTTTTATTAGTGTCTCATATAGCTAGGTCAGTCTACATACCTCCTGTTGTTTTTCATCCTAATAATAGTAAAAAATGTTGCAGAAAGTATGGATAAAAATGATTAAAATAGCTCATTCACTACATTTTCGCAGTTAAAATATGAAAGTTAACAGAGTCTCCATAATTTAACCAAGCCTATATTTTAGAAAGCATGAAATTTCTGCAAACTTAAGGGTTAACATTAAAAGTTAAATAGGAGGGTGGTTAAAATGGAAAAGGTGAATAGGGGAACATTCATTTCCAGTTCCTTAAAGGAGCAGCGGGTCTATTTGCTATATCAGTTCTTCCCTCAGTTTATCTGCGTGCAGCAATAGAGAGAAAGTGGATACTAGTGCAATGGCCAGCCTGGGCCCGCTCAGTGAACTGGAGAAAGGTGACTTTCCCAAAAAAGTGTTTTATAAAACAACGGTTCAGGATGCGTGGGTTGAACAGGAAATGGAAGGGTTTTTGTATATCAATAAAAACAAGGAGGATAATTCCCTGTTAATTATGTCACCTATCTGCACACATCTGGGCTGTGCAGCAGGAAACGCAGAAGTGTCCATGAAGGAAAATGAAGGAGTCGAGTTTTATTGTCCATGTCATGGAGGCAAGTATGATGAGCAGGGAATCAATGTAGGAGGGCCTCCACCAAGGTCGTTGGATGTTTTTGAATCCTTTATCGAGGATAAAAATGTTTGTATTGCCATTCTCAGTCCTATGGTGAGGGAAAAGCGGAAAAAGTGAATGGAGGTGCTCTATGGCATGCTGTTCGAATCAAAAGGAAAAGCAAGGAAGAAAAAAACTCTCGCCGTTCGCTTTCCTTATTTTCTGGTCACTAGTAGTTGCGGCCGCCGGACTGGCTGGTCTTTACTTTAAATGAGCAACTACAAATATCCCCTAGAGAACAGGCCCTTAATGCAGGCCATGTTCTTTTTTTATGACTTGAAAACCTTCTATCTTATAGGCAGAATATGCAGTTTTAATGGATTTCAACAAATTGTACGATTTTAAAAACCTTTTATTTGCCAAGTGAAATATATCACAGTTGGTACAAAAATTAGCTGTTATGATTGCCTTACATTGATAAAGGAGGAGCTTTACATGAATAAAGTGAAAATGAGTATATTTATTTTTCTATTAATGCTGGGAGTTCTGGGAGTTGTACTAGCAGGGTGTAGTTCAGGCAACAATGCAGTTGATGAAGGCCCCAACAAAAAGGAGCTTGTTGCAGCAGTGGGAGAAAATGAGAAGCAAGAAGGGGAGAATACTGAAGAAATGGCTGGGAATACAGCTGCCCAATATTATTATACTGCAAATGAAGGTGGAAGCATTTCCAAAATTGACGCCGCAACCAACACAATTATAAATACGATTGAGCTGGAAGGTTCTGTTCATAATGTCCAAGTATCTCCAGATGGAAAAATCATTGGTGCAACCCTTGTACCGGAAACAGGCGGCCATGACGAAGAGGATGAAAGCCATGAAGAAGAGGGCGGCCACGGAGAGGGGAATAGTGGAAAAGCGCTTTTCTTTGATGTGGAAAGTGATGAACTAATCAAGGAAGTTGAAGTAGGAAATCACCCTGCCCACATCGTATTTACTGAGAACGGGAACTTTGCGGTCGTGACGAATAATGAGGATAACAATATTTCTGTCATAGATATGGCAAGCTACGAGGTTGTCAATACGGTAGAGACAGGAATAGGCCCTCATGGATTCAGGATTTCAGCCGATAGCCAGAAGGCTTATATTGCGAACATGGGAGAAGACACAGTCAGTGTGGTGAACCTAGAAACGATGAAGGAAGAAAAACGGATCAAAGTCGGTGCAGTTCCCGTTACTGCAGGTGTCACATCGGATGGAAAAACCCTTGTGGCCACTTTAAATGCTGAAAATGCGTTGGCTGTAGTGGACCTTGAGACTGAAAAGGTTGAAAAAATCGAAGTTGGCGTGGGTCCGGCACAGGTTTATGTTGATGTAAATGATGAATTTGCCTATGTGGCAAACCAGGGTACAAAAGACGCTCCATCTAACTCCGTCACAGTGATTGAACTTGCCTTAAGGAAAGCAACTGCTGAAATTATAACCGGAAAAGGGGCGCACGGAGTCGTAACCAGTCCGGACAATAAGAAAGTATATGTAACCAATATGTTTGAAGATACAGTGTCAATCATCGACAAAGGGCAAAACAAGGTAATCGAAACGATCGAAGTGAAAGGTGTTCCAAATGGTATCAGCATAACAGAATAACGCCAAGCCCCGCTGCCCACATTGATATGCTCCCCAATAGGTAGACAGATGAAATAACAAATCTGTTTATTCTATTGGGGAGTGTTTTTTATGGCGAGAAGTCGGCATACGATCGAACAAAAATTGAGTGCGCTGCGCATGATGGAAGAAGAAACATATACTTGGAAAGAAATCATGGAGGCTCATGGCGTCTCTAGGCACACCCTCCAGGTGTGGAAAGTGAAATTCGATACCGGTGGGATCGATGCGTTGAAGGAATCGAAGGCATGGAAATCTTACACCAAGGAACTGAAAATCGCGGCCGTCCGCGACTATCTCGATGGGTTCACTAGAATGGAGGTACTCTCCAAGTATCAGATCAGTGATTGGTCTGTTCTTCGTAAATGGATTAAGAAGTATACTAGTCATAGCGAGTTAACAGATTCGAGAAAAGGGATGGATCGAGCTATGACAAAAGGAAGAAAAACTACATTCGAAGAGCGCCTTGAGATCGTGAAATATTGTTTGGAGAATGGACGCAACTACCAGCAGACCGCGGAACAATTTCAGGTGTCCTATGCCCAGGTCTATGGCTGGATCAAAAAGTATGACACGGGCGGGGCAGAGGCGCTCGTGGACCGCCGTGGGCGTACGAAGCCAGAGGACGAACTAAGCGAAGAAGAGAAGCTTAAGCGCCGTATCCAGCAAATGGAGCTTGAGAATGAACTTCTTCGTGCGGACATCTTGTTTCTAAAAAAGTTAGAGGAGATCGAGAGGAGGTCATAATCAGCCAGGTACGGCTACAGCAACGATATATCGCCATCAAAGAATTGAACGAAGAGGAGGCCCTTTCGATCGTGCTCCTCTGTCGAGTCGCCGGCATCTCACGGGCGGCCTATTACAAATGGTTGAATCGCACCATACCGGTGCGTCAAGAAGAGAACGAGAAGCTTCTGGAGGACATCCGTCTACTCTATGACCAGGCGAACGGCACATACGGGTACCGTCGGATCACGATGACGATCAACCGGTTGCGCCGACAACAAGGACTGTCCCTGTTCAATGAAAAGCGAGTCTATCGCTTGATGCATATCCATGGGATCCAATCGGTCATCCGGCGGAAGCGGAAGAAGCATAAGAAGTCAACGCCGCAGCACGTGGCCGAGAGTTCAGCGCGTCCCGACCGGACGAGAAATGGTGCACCGACGTCACCGAGTTTAAATATGGTGCCGGGAAAAAGGCATACCTGAGCGCAATCATCGACCTGTACGACGGCTCGATCGTCGCCTATCGCATCGGAAAGTCCAACAACAACGTTCTCGTCTTCCAGACGATGATGCCAGCCATCACGGGGCTCCGCACAGGAGCGCGTCCGATGATTCATAGCGCCAATATACCTCGAGAGGGTTCAAACGCATGGTGGAAGACGCGGGACTGACCCACAGCATGTCCCGGGTCGGACGTTGCATCGACAACGCCCCGATCGAGAGCTTTTGGGGTACCCTGAAAGTCGAGATGTACTACCTGCGTGAGTTTCAGGCCTATAGCGAACTCACATCGGCCATCGAGACCTACATATCGTTCTACAACCATGACCGTTTCCAGAAACGGCTAAACGGCTTGAGCCCTGTCGAATACAGGTCTCAAGCCGCCTAGTTCGGTTTTCATTATTTGCCCTGTCTACTTGACGGGGGGCAGTTCAGTATCGTCCGACGCGAGATATTGATATTCGCGTGACGGAGGGCGTCGTGACACCTGAATTGAAAGAGGCGCTTCATGAATATGAAATTGAAATTGTCGAAGGGGTGATTCAGTTCCCACCCCGTGAAGACTTTAGGGAAAATGAATTCCGGCATAAGATTGAAGGGCTGTTCGAGGCGATTGATGTGTATATCCCCGACATTGAACTTTTAGCATGTACCAAGATTTTCTCCTCTCGCCAAAAGGATCTAGAGGATCTCGAAAAAACGAATCTATTGGCACTTTGCGATAAAGATAAACTTCTCGACCTTGTAGAGGAATACAAAGCAAACATGACGTGGGACGATCCATTTTGTAACGTGCATGACTTGAGTCGAATTTTTCAGGAAAAGGGTATATAATAAATCAAAAGAAGAGTAGAGGAGGGTGACCGATGTCAGACAGTAATCATGTACTTCTGCAAAGCGAGCTAGCGGATGAACTGAATCGTATGCAGGCAGGCGGGACAAGCTATCGCTTAGAGACGGCTCAATTGGCCCTGGCATTAAGTCGTCATGTATCGGTCCCTGAATCGCTACGTGACCGAGAAATGGCTCGCCAGTATGTTCGATCTTCACTGCATGATTTACAGGACGACCGGGCAGAGGATGTGGCAAAAATGCTTAGTATGGCAGCACGGCGTGCCTACAACACTCCTGAAAATACGTTCTCGGTAGATATGAAAGTGAAATTAGAAGAAAAGCGTAATCGATTCAAGGTGCGTGGATTGCAGGTGAAATCTTAATTGGACCAAGCGGAGTCATTTTTTATACTCTCATGAGGTTATGATTCTACGTGTGAATGAAGCATCTTTGGTCAAGTCATTGAACATGTATCAGACGATTTCTTCAAACCGTTAAATCCTTACTTTGTAATAAATATAAGGGTACTAGATTCAGTCACTGGTTGACTCAACCTAGTACCCTTTTCGTATCATTGTTTATTTTGTTGGGTGCTCCGCTCACGCAGGACCGCGAGCTCGACCTGTTCCTGTAACCGGTTCTCGAATGTCTCTTTCTCTCGACGGAGGAGCTGGACTTCTAAGTGCAGTTTCTGGTTCTCTTCTTCAAGCTGGTCAAGACGGCGTGTACGAGCTTTTAAGTCGTCGACAGCGTCCATAAGACTTTGATTTTGCCGATAGAGCTGGCTACGTTCATCTTCTAGCTTTTTCATGTCTCCTTCTAGATGAAAAACTGTTTTTTTCTGCTCTTTTAGTTCTTCTTTGTTAGACACACGTTCTGTTTCCAATGCGTCTTCAACGATTCTCTTTTCAGCGATTAGTTGGTTGATTTGATCTTGTAATTGAGTGAGTGCAATTTCATGTGACGACACCTTTCGCTCATACTCTTCTTGGAGTCGTTCAGCTTCTGCAATTACGCTTTGTTCAAGGTCATGAATGGTATTTTTATATCGCGCGTTGATTCGCTCATGTTCTTTTT
The DNA here is from genome assembly GCF_018618375.1 of Exiguobacterium sp. E4787. Lineage (NCBI taxonomy): Bacteria > Bacillati > Bacillota > Bacilli > Caryophanales > Exiguobacterium > Exiguobacterium sp. E4787. The sequence continues at coordinate 5,522 of NZ_JACSLY010000018.1, forward strand.
GTTGCGTTTCTAGTCGAGTGATTCGTTCTCCTTGACGACTAAGGGGTCCGGTGACTGTTTATCGGCCAATGATATTAATTGCTCGAATAATTGGTTGGTTGATATTTGACGTTGCTCCATTAAACGCTGAATATGTTCTTTCACTTCTTGTGACACGCGGAATGACGTCACCTTGGTCTCGTTTGATTCCAATTCTAATCCCTCATTTGGTTATTATTTTGTATACAGCATATGTAGTTCCTATATTTAAATCATTTAAATACAAGTTGTTATAAAAAAAATCACTCATAAACTGGCACTTTGTGGTGTAGGAAGGTATACATTTCGACGTCGAAATGTATACCTTCCTACACTTTTTACTTATGAGAATGTCTCAATAGTAAGCTAGTAGTCGAATCATCTATTTAATCCTAGCGACTAAGCAACAAAACGCTTAAGACAATTCCTACTTTGTTTTATTACATCATATAAGAGATGACAGTAGTTAACAATTTAAAGCTGTATGAGTTCAAAATAAATACGACCCAACTAAGTACGAATCGAATTAGTGTTTTGAGAGAAACAATAAGCTTAAAGAAACATACAAAATGGACACGAATATATAGATTGACAAATAACGTTTACAGTTGTAAATTTAAATCGATTACAAACGTAAACGAAAAGAGAGGAGAAAAAATGCTTTCGAAATTTCAATTATCTGATTTGCAAATGGTTAATCACTCTACGCAGCCTGTAGTCTTAAAGTTCACCACCTATTGGTGCCCGGGATGCCGTCAGCTCGCACTACTATTTGAAAGCGTTGCTGAAGGATATCCAGATGCGTTTTCTAGACAAGAATATAGCCAATGAAGACTGAATAGCGAACCCAAAAACATAATGGTTGACAGACGACGTTTACGATTGTAAACTTAAATCAAACAAAACGTTTACGATTGTAAACTTAAAATTTGGAGGTTAGACAAATGGCTGAACATGTCGAAAAACAAATCACGGATTCAGAATGGGAAGTCATGCGTATCGTTTGGGCCCAAAATCACGTGACCAGTAAAGAAATCATCGAGGTATTGGAAAAGAAGATGAGCTGGAAGCCTGCGACGACGAAGACATTCATTGGAAGGCTCGTGAAAAAAGGGATGCTCTCAACCGAGGCCGAGGGGAAGAAATTCATCTACTCCGCGAACGTCGTTGAAGGTGACGTCATCAGAGAGACGTTACACGATCTACTCGATCATATCTGTGACAGGGATGTCGGGAACACAATCGGAACGATGATCACACAGGCGACACTGAGTGTACAGGATATCGAGAATCTCAAAAAAATCCTTGAGATGAAGGAAAGTGAAGCGGTGGAGGACATTCCATGCACCTGTACCCCGGGTCAATGCAGATGTCAGGACCATTCTTGTGGATCCAGACATTGAGTTTGAAATGATGTCATGAATGTAGTGAATAGGAGGAGACTCAAGATGAAAAAAACGATTTTAACGATTAAAGGTATGTCATGCGCTCATTGTGTCAACAAAGTCGAGTCAGCACTTGAAGGTCTGAATGGGGTTGAAAGTGCGAAAGTCAACTTAAAGAAAGGCATCGCAAAAGTGAAGTACGATGAAACACGACTAGATGTGAATGAATTTAAAGAAGTTGTGGGCGAGGTCGGTTACGAAGTCGAATCAGCCCAATAATAATGGAGGTAAGACGATATGGAGAGTAAGACATTTGCCGTGGAAGGGATGACCTGTGCGTCCTGCGTTCAGACAGTTGAAAAAGCAACAAAAAAATTGCCTGGCGTAGTGACCTCCAACGTCAACCTAGCGACTGGGAAATTGAGCATTCATTACGATGAGACGAAAATCTCGCCGCTGGATATTCAGACGACCGTCGAGAAGGCTGGCTACAAGGCCTCAACCGAGACCGAGCAAAGATCATTTGTCATCACAGGGATGACTTGTGCCTCGTGTGTGCAGACGATTGAGAAGGCCACGAGGAAAATGGTGGGTGTGACTGAGTCGAATGTGAACTTGGCGACAGAAAAATTAGTTATTCGATATGATCCTCAGCTGGTGACTGTATCAGATGTCATCCGAGTGGTGGCAAACGCCGGATATGAGGCAAGAGAAGATCAAGAATCAGCGGATAGTCAAGATACCGAGAAAGAAAAGAAACTGAAAAAAATTCAATCGATGTGGAACCGATTTGTAGGGTCGGCGATTTTCACGATTCCATTACTCTATGTGGCGATGGGGCATATGATCGGCCTACCCCTACCGATGGCATTGCATCCAACGATGAACCCAGAATTGTTCGCTGTCTTGCAGCTCATGATGACCATCCCAGTGATGTTATTCGGATGGAAATTCTTCTCCGTCGGATTTAAGACATTGTTCCGAGGGCATCCGAATATGGATTCACTTGTCGCCCTAGGGACGAGCGCAGCCTTCTTCTATAGCGTCGGTGCCACCATGGCTATCCTCTCAGGTTATGAGGGATACGTGAATAGCCTCTACTATGAGACAGCCGCAGTCATTCTCACGCTGATCACATTAGGTAAATATCTTGAAGTCCGGTCGATGGGTAAAACATCCGAAGCGATTGAAAAATTGATGGGACTGGCACCTAAGACGGCAAAGGTCGTCCGCAACGGACAAGAGTTAGAAGTATCAATCGACGAAGTCATCGTCGGCGACACGGTTATCGTAAAGCCTGGTGAGAAGATTCCGGTGGATGGCGTGGTTCTATCAGGTAATACGTCTGTAGACGAATCCATGCTGACCGGTGAAAGTATCCCTGTTGAAAAAAATGTGGGTGCTCAAGTCATCGGTGCCAGCATCAACAAGAACGGGATCATCCAATACCGAGCCACGAAAGTCGGTAAGGATACAGCGCTATCTCAAATCATCAAATTGGTCGAGGATGCACAGGGCTCTCGAGCTCCTATCGCAAAACTGGCCGATATCATCTCCGGATACTTTGTACCGATTGTCATCGTCGTCGCGATCCTTTCAGGAATTGCATGGTATTTAGGCGGTCAGACCGGCCTCTTCGCCTTGACGATCACGATTTCAGTACTGGTCATCGCCTGCCCTTGTGCACTAGGTTTGGCCACACCAACAGCAATCATGGTGGGTACGGGCAAAGGTGCTGAGAATGGTGTGTTGATCAAGAGTGGCGGCGCCTTGGAGACGACCCATAAAGTCCAGACGATCGTGTTCGACAAGACAGGGACGATCACTGAAGGAAAACCGAAAGTGACAGATATCGTGACAGTGAATGGACATCAAGAAGATGAGTTGTTACGCTTGACCGCTTCCGCTGAAAAAGGGTCTGAACATCCATTGGGCGAAGCAATCGTAAGAGCGGCAGAGGACAGAATGATGCGTGTCATGGATATCGATCGTTTTGAAGCCATCCCAGGGCACGGGATCGAAGTCCTGATCGACGGAAAAGTCTTGCTTGCCGGAAACAGAAAATTGATGAAAGACCGCGGCATCTCACTGGATGTCCTTGAAGGCGCTTCAGACAAACTCGCACACCAAGGCAAGACGCCGATGTATATCGCGATTGACCAACAAATCGCAGGGATCATCGCTGTCGCAGACACCGTCAAAGAAAACAGTCGTAAAGCCATTCAGAAACTTCAACGAATGGGTATCGAAGTAGCCATGATCACCGGAGACAACAAAGGTACGGCCATGGCGATTGCGAGACAGGTCGGGATCGATCGGGTACTGAGTGAAGTGTTACCTGAAGACAAAGCGAACGAAGTGAAGAAGTTACAGGCCGAAGGGAAGAAGGTCGCAATGGTCGGTGATGGAATCAATGACGCACCAGCCTTGGCCCAAGCAGACATCGGAATCGCGATCGGTTCGGGTACTGACGTTGCGATCGAATCCGCAGACATCGTCTTGATGCGAAGCGATTTGATGGATGTACCTACAGCTGTCGAATTGAGCAAGTCAACCATCCGCAATATTAAACAGAACCTGTTTTGGGCATTTGCCTATAATGTCATGGGTATCCCGTTTGCGATGGGGATTGTTTATCTACTTGGTGGGCCCTTATTGAACCCGATTCTTGCTGGAGCGGCCATGAGTTTAAGCTCAGTCTCGGTCCTGGTGAACGCACTCCGTTTGAAACGATTCCAGCCTTCGATGATCAAATAAAAGGAGGAATTGGGATGGATAGAGATCTACAGCTCGAACTTTACACGCGTCCGACGTGTTCAGATTGTCAGGATGCCAAAAAATACTTAAAAACAATCTCAGTCTCTTATGTGAACAAAGATGTGGGTGTGAACCTTGACCTTGAACAAGAAATGGTAGCGATATCAGGGAATCGAATCGTACCACTGTTTGTCTTCTACAAAAAAGGGATGCTCAGAAAAAGAAGAGTAGTGAAGTACTTTGTTGGCTTCGAGAACAACAAAGAAGAGATTCTAACATTGCTACGATAAGCAACGATAGCTCACTCTCAGAACCTGTTGAAAGCGTGTCGCGCAATGAGGGACACGAACATAAGGTGGCGAGGGTGTAAAAAAATCGATACTTTTACACCCTACCCATGTATGGTAATTAAATAATCAGGAGGAACATATAATGAAAAAATCAACATTTCAGGTAGCGGGTATGTCTTGTGGATCTTGTATCAATAAGATTGAAGGACACGTTGGAAAGTTAGCGGGTATTGAATCAGTGAAGGTCAATCTTTCGGCGGGAGAGGTGGACGTGACGTTCGATGAAAGCCAACTCACACTTTCTGAGATTGAAACCGCAATTCAAGAGACTGGCTACGAGGTAACGGAGGCGACCGTTAAAATCGGTTGTTCTTGCTGCAAGTAATGGAGGTCGAGTGACGGTGCGATCAAGGACTACACAAAGGAGTGTTAAACGTGAAAGACCATGGACATCATCATATGAAGAACTTGACGGGAAATGAAGTGTCTGTAGAAGCTAAATATGAATTCGGGAAAATCAGTATCGAGTTAAAGGATCAACATCAGCAAGCCCCGGAACTCGAAGTCAGCCATGAAAAGGAATTCCATTTGATTCTCGTGAACGAAGACCTAACTGAGTACCGACACCTCCATCCGTTTAAAAAGGGTGAGGGTCGATTCGAGCAACCCGTCCAACTTGAGGCAGGGGCGTATAAACTCTTCGTGGATATTCAGCCTAAGGGACTGGCATATCAAGTGAAGCCGGTTCACTTACAGATTGATCATCAGTCCTCTTCCTCTATCGAATCGTCACTTAAAGTGGATGAGCGTCTGACGAAGACGATCGAAGGTCATACCGTCGAGCTGTCGATTGACTCTTTAAAAGCGCATGTCCCGACTGTCTTCAGCTATGACACCAAAGAAAGTAACCCGGAGCCATACCTTGGAGCACTTGGTCATGTCGTCATCTTGGATGAAGCCGGAGAACAGTTTATCCATGTGCATCCTTCTTCTCATGATACGACGGAATTTGAGACGGTCTTCCATAAACCTGGCCTATACAAGGTCTGGGCCGAATTCCAGTTCCATGGGACTGTGCACACCTATCCTTTCGTCATTCGTGTCTCAGATTGACCATGAGCGACCCATGGTTCCTCGTTGGGTCGCTTTCCTGTAATCGTTGTAAGCATAATTTTCGAAGGAGAGGACTCAGATGATAGAAAGTGAGCGGCTGGACACTCATGGTGATCGAAAAACCAAGATGAAATTCATCCTTCTACTCGCGTTACCAGCGGTTGCCGAGAATTTTTTCCAAACGTTGCTCGGATTTGTCGATACGCTGTTCGTCTCAAGAATCGGCCTAGCAGAAGTGTCAGCGGTAGGAGTGACGAATGCCATCCTCGCCATCTACTTTGCTGTCTTTATGGCAATCGGTGTGGCAGTAAACGTTTATGTCGCCAATAACTTAGGCTCAGAACGAATCGAGCGCGCGAGACATATCGCGCAGCAGGCCATCGTCCTATCTGTCGTGGTCGGGGTGACCTTTGGGGTCGTGACGCTATTTTTCGCTGAGCCTCTCCTGCGGTTGATGGGGGTGGAGAATGACGTTTTAGAAGCTGGTAGCACCTACTTCAAAATTGTCGGGATCCCATCGATCGTGATGGCATTGATGTTTGTGCTCAGTAGTATCTTACGAGGTGCGGGAGATACAAAATCACCGATGAAGGTGAGCATCGTCATCAATGTCGTCAATATTGTGCTCGACTATATGTTGATTTTCGGTTTTTGGATCATCCCCGAACTTGGTCTCGTCGGAGCGGCACTCGCGACCGTCATCGCCCGGCTCGTCGGGACGCTCTTATTGATGAACTATATTCGTAAGACGGAAGTGATCGCCTTCAGGAAAGATTTCTGGAGACCGGATCTCGAACACCAGTTGGAGCTCGTGAACCTTGGAAGCCCGGCGGCTATCGAGCGATTGGTCATGAGAGCCGGACAGATCGTGTATTTCGGATTCATCGTGGTACTCGGGACGAACACCTTCGCCGCGCATCAAATTGCAGGGAATCTAGAGGTGTTCTCTTATATGTTGGCATATGGTTTCGCGACAGCAGCAACCATTCTCGTCGGTCGCAACATCGGAGCGGGAGACCACGAGACCGCCAAAGAATATGCCAGATTGAGCACGTTCATGGCGATGGGCTTCATGTCCTTATTCGGGGTCGTCTTATTCTTCTTCGGAGGATGGGCAGGTTCACTTTTCACCGACGATCCCCAAGTCATCAAAGACATCGATGTCGCGTTAAAAATAGCAGCGGTCTTCCAGCCTTTCCTAGCAGTCGTCCTTGTATTGACCGGTGGATTCCAAGGAGCGAACAATACGAAGTTTCCAATGTATCTGACCACGATCGGTATGTGGGTGATCCGGACTGGGGCAGTATATGTATTGGCGATTCAGATGCAGATGGGCATTGCAGGAGTGTGGATCGCCATCGGTCTAGACATCGTCTTTAAGGCGATCGTCCTTTGGATTCAATTCAGCCGTGGGCGTTGGATTGTAGTGGAATCCGAACCGCAGAAGCCCTGTCATCCCAAAACCAAGCATGAAGACGTGCGATGTATAAATAATTATTAACACTTGACTGAAATTGTAGGAAAGAGCAAAGTTGTTCTTTCCTTTTATCTTTTCTGAAAAAGTTATTAAAGGAGCCCGTCACGCCGATCTAAAGAAATCGAATCAGTGGTGAAAAACACACATATGTCATGCGGCCTATAGCTGCTCGATTATAAAAAATGGATATTTTTTGTTCAATATAGAAAAAACCTGGTCTTCGTCAAAAAGAACCAGGTAATTAAAAAAGTTATTGTTTATTCAAATCCATATTAGTTGTCAGTCGATGAATATGAACGGCTAGATAAGCTAGTTCCTCATTAGGAATTGTCACACCGTGCAACTGTTTAAGGTAGTCCCGTACTTTGAATGAACCATTCATGGCCTTTGGGTAGATGTTCGCAATCTGCTCAAATAGTTGATCGGATTCTTCATTCAACATTTTTCCAGCATAAAAGCGTTCAGCAAAATATTTCACATGTGTGATGAATCGTGAATAATGAATATCTTCTTCATCGGTTTCAATGTTGTAAGCATTATGAAAACGTCCAATCATGAGAATTTTATTCAATTTCTAAACGAGCGCCAAGAAGTAGTGGAAGCCCATCGTGTATCAGGAGAAGGATGTTACCATCTAAAAATAAAAGTGACATCTCAGGAAGAACTGAATCTCTTTCTAAATTCGATTCTTGAATACGGGAATTATACGCTTTACTTGTCTATCAACGAAATCAAGCGGCGTCTCTCGCCAATAAAAGACGTATAAAATATATCGCTAGCTGTACAAAAGTTGATAGAGACAGTTAAACACTTTAGAAAAATCATTTAATTCTATGAAAAAGCTCAAATTCTTGTGAACTGCCCCATAAAAATTGGACATAAAAAAATCCAACTTTGGGCTAACCTAAATTTTTGAGACAATATAAAAACACCTTCGCAGTGGTCCACTTTAAAAAAGTGCTGGCATCGGAGGTGTTTTTGCGTGGGCAAAAACGTATATTCAAGTGAAGTGAAGTGAAATGGGCAGTGGTGAGAGACAAACTAAGTTGTGAGTTGACGACTAGAGAGATTATGGAGAAACACGGAATCAAAAATGAATCCCAGATTCACACATGGATGAGATGGTATCGGTCCAATGAAATCTATCGATTCGGCCAACCGATCGGGAAGCAGTACACCTACGGACTCGGTCCTGATTCCGCCAGCGAGGATGACAAGAAAGAGCGTCAACTATCCCACCTGAAGACGGAGAACGAAATCTTAAAAAAATTCATGGAGATCGAAAGAGAGTTGAGAAAGAAGTAGTCCTAAAGGTTGTAGAGCTCCTGAGGAGCAAATATACAGTCACGACAATCCTACGTGTGATAGACGTTCCGCGGGCAACCTATTACCGTTGGGCCAGAGAACCGGTGAAGCACCCTTCGGTGCTAGAGCAAACAATCGTCGCAGTATGTAAGCTTACAAAGTATCGATATGGACATCGAAAGATAAAGGCCCTGTTAGAACAAACCTATGAATTGGCAGCAAACCGGAACACCGTACAGAGAATCATGAAGAAGCACCATCTCCAGTGTCGGATCAAACCCAAACGAAAATGGAAGTCTCAGGGTGAGAGTATCGTCATCGCCCCTGACCTTCTCAAGCGAGACTTCACTGCCAGTAGACCGAATAAGAAGTGGGTGACGGACATCACCTACATCCAATACGGGGGCACGACGAAGTACCTCTCCACGATCATCGACCTATTCAACAATGAGATTCTTGCCTATAAGCTATACGATCATCAACAGACGCCCCTCGTCATCGATACGTTAAGGATGGCGTTGGAGAGTCGGAACAATCCCGAAGGGGTTATCATCCATTCAGATCAAGGAAGTGTCTATACATCATATGCCTTTCAAGATTTCGTAAAGAGGAAGTATCTGACGAGCAGCATGTCTCGAAGAGGCAACTGTTGGGATAATGCGGTGATCGAATCGTTTCATTCGAACTTGAAGTCTGAGGTGTTCCAGTACGTCAAGTTCAACTCGTTAAGCGACTATGAAGTGCGTGAGCGGGTGAATAATTACTTAACTTACTACAACGAAGAACGTATCCAAGAAAAATTAGGCTACCTCACACCGATAAAATATGGTGTGGCGGTAGCCTAATCAAGGTATTTTTATTAGTGTCTCATATAGCTAGGTCAGTCTAATCTTTTCTTTTTTTTAGGTTACAAATAGTTCATTGGGTTGACACTATTCGCTGCAGAATAACTGCTGTATTTATAACTGTTTTTATGAATCTCAAAGTGCAAATGATTTCCGAACGAGTTTCCTGTATTCCCAACTGTTCCAATCTTCATACCTTTAGAGACTGTCTGACCACTTTTTACCGAAAGGCTGTTCATATGAGCATAAACGGTTACGTATTTTTGATTCTGTAGACTATGTGAAATCATAACGTGTTTACCGTATGCACCGCTGTTTTTAGATGTAATGACTTTTCCACTGGCAGAGGCGTAGACGGGTGTGCCTTTTGCTGCAGCTAGATCAACGCCATTATGGAATGTATAACCGTAAGCACCATTAGAGTTTCCGTATCCTTGGGTCAGCCGACCTTCTGTAGGAGAAGCAAAAAGAGAGTTATTATATGATGTTTTTTTGGCAACGTGGCTCTTATATTTTTTTAGGTAAGAACTATAGATATACCGTGTGTTTCCTTTGTAAAGTACTTTTGTCCAAGCTCCTTTTTTTCCTAAATAAGAAAAGGTCTGCCCAGTGTTAGTGATGCCGACAATTTTGTGATTGAGAGAAGGACCAGTCCGAACACGAAGATCGTCTGTCTTCACTTTTATGTTATATGCACTACTTGCTTCGACTTTTGGACTATGCATCGAAAAAGTTGTTGCGAGTAAGACACTAGAAGCGATAAGTATTACCTTGTTTTTCATTAGTTGTACTCCTTTAAAGATACAGTGACGAACGATTTGTTAAAAGGAGTATAGCATCACTATATTACAAAAAAGTATATCAAATTCATTTCAAAAATTGACAAGAGATTTAATCAAAAAATGCATAGTTTTTTCACAAACGGATTTTATGATAAAAGTTAAACGCATTTCTTTTTTATAAATATTCCAAAAAATAGATTTATTTTTTGTGTGTAGGAGGAATTTGATGGAATTATCTTTTTTGTTAGCTTTTGGGGCAGGGTTTTTATCTTTCATTTCGCCATGTTGTCTGGCTTTATATCCCGTTTTTTTATCTTACATTACAGGGGTTTCAGTTAGAGAGTTAAAAGAAAATGAAAAGTGGAACTGGAATGGAGTTCCCCATACATTAGTTTTCCTACTTGGATTTTCGAGCGTATTTTTAGTGATGGGTTTTTCAACGTCATACTTGGCTGATTTTTTTATAGTGTATAAAGATGTTTTACGGATGAGCGGTGCACTTATTTTATTCATATTTGGTGTTATTCTAACTGGTCTATGGACTCCAACATTTTTACTTAAAGAGCGAAGATTGAACTTAGGAACAAGAAAGCGTGGCTATATCGGAACGTTTTTGGTCGGAGTCGGATCAGCTGCTGGATGGACTCCTTGTACAGGACCAATTCTCGCTGGAGTTATTGCTTTGATTGCCACAAATCCTGGTAATGGATTTTTATATATGCTCTTTTATGTTCTAGGTTTCTCCATTCCATTTTTCTTAATGTCGTTTTTGGTCGGGAAATCAAGATATTTAATGAAGTATTCTTCAAAGGTTACAAAAATAGGTGGAGGGTTTATGATTTTATTAGGTATCATATTGTATTTCGATGGTCTAACGAAACTAACTACAATATTGATTGATTTTACAGGGTTTAGAGGGTTCTGACGCTCTATTTTCTATTTCAAGAGGAGATGCATCGTAAATGTTTCGTAAAAATGTCCTGATAATGGGAGTAGAGGAAAACTGGAAAGTGATGGAGAACATAAAACAACTTAAACCCTCAGGTATAGATATTCATATTTCTTCAAAAGAAGGATGGGTTCGAAAGCTACTTCCTGATTTTAAATATTTTGATTCATTTTCAAAAAAAGAATCAGAAGAAGGGTATATTAGTAATCTCATTGAATATTGTACTTCTCAAAAAATAGGCTGGATTATTCCTTTAAGCGAACAAGAAGCAACTACGCTATCGAAACACAAGTTAAAAATGAGAGAAAATAACGTAATGTTTATAACATCCTTTGATTTGGATAAAACAATACTTCATGATTCATTTTCGGTTCAAGGTAATACCTTTACTTACTCTTTTGACCTAATAAAGAATGCGCCTGAAGGTGTAAAGCTGGGGAAAATTGATACATATATCGATTATCGATCTGATGAAGTGATTTGCTGTTTTTATGAGAGAAGAGTATGAACGGTACCAAGATACTGTTCTTTCATACGAGGTGTTTGCCAACTCGATTTTAGAGGAGTGCGTAGCAATAATTGCTCAAAGGCTTAATATAAAGGGTTCTTTTTCTTTCGATTATCAACGTGATTCGGAGGGAATGTATACGATTACAAAAATAGAATGTTTCATGACGCATTCTACTCGTGAGGCTATTTTTAGTGATTATGATTTCGCTAATTATTTGTGGAGCAATATTCAAGGAATTGTCCTTTTAAAAGAATCAAATGATAAAAGCTCTTTTGTGTATCGCCTAAATGAAGAATACTTTCTTTTCTAAATCTCAACAGTTTGTTTTTATATGTAATCATCTTAAATGAGAAAGGTACTTTATGAATAAACTTTCATTTAAAATAACGTTATTTTATTTTTTCGGGATTCTCATGATTTTCATTCTCTCATCTGCTATTGTATACAACATTCTTGAGCATCAACAAGTAGAAAGTGAACTGGAGAGCCTTCAAGAGAGAGGCAATAGTCATCGAGATGTTCTTTCCACTAACTTCGACAAGCAAACAGTTGAACACGTTGTTTTAATGGAGGAAAAGGCGATGACTGATGTGATTATCTTAGACAAAAATAATCAAGTCGTCGATTCATCTAACGACGCTGAACAATTTTTGAACCTGGATTGGATTCAAAAAAAGGATGGAATCGTAGAAGGTAATTGGAGAGAAGGCAAATTTTTAGTGACGGTGAGTAATATTGAAGATGGCGGTCAAATAATCATGTTAGAGCCGACGAAGTATATACAGCATTTGATGGGGGAATTGAAACAACAAGTAGTGTTCTCTATATTCTTGTTAGTACTTTTTCTATTAGTAAGTGTTTATTTTTTGAGTTATATCATTATAAAGCCACTTTTATCAATGAAAGAGGCAACGGTAAAGTTAAGTAAAGGCGAGGTGCTGAAAATCAGAGAAGCTGAGAGAAGCGACGAAGTAGGAGATTTAGCACGAGCGATCACTAAGTTATCTGTTGATTTACGTCACATTCAAAATACAAGAAAGCAATTTCTGACTTCAATCACACATGAATTGCGTACGCCGATTACCTACATCAAGGGATATGCAGGACTCCTCAAAAAAGACGAATCGAGATTTGGAGATATTATCTATGAGGAATCCGAAAGACTTCAAGAACTGATTGAGGATTTGTTTGAACTTGCTAGATTGGAAGAGCCACATTTTCAAATAGATCCTCAGATTACAGAGATGAATGATTTCTTAAAACAGATCAGTGAAAGAATAATTGTTAAATTTGAGGAGAAACAAGTGAAATTAATTCTTCAAATTAATAAAACTCCCATCTACAAAGAGATAGACCAAGCTAGATTCGATCAGGTTCTCTTAAATTTACTGGATAACGCGCTAAAATATACACATGCGAACAAACGCGTATTTTTAAAACTTGATGAAAACTTTATTGAAGTTACGGATGAAGGTGGTGGTGTGGATGAACAATCACTCCCGTATCTTTTTGATCGTTTTTATCGAGTAGATTCTTCACGAAATCGTGAAACAGGAGGTACTGGGCTCGGTCTGGCTATCACGAAAGAAATAGTTGAAGCGCACAAAGGGACCATCGTAGCTATTAATGTAGAAAACGGGTTGAAGGTTGTCATTGACTTGAGGGGGATTCCAGGATGAGAACCATTGCTTTAGTAGATGATGAGAATCGAATGTTAGAACTGATTGAACTCTATCTGCAAGACAGTTATACCTGTATTAAGCTGAACAACGGAAGAGAGATATTGAACTTGATTGATGTAGATGAGCCTGACTTAATCATATTGGATGTGATGATGCCTTTAATGGATGGTTTTGAGACTTGTCAAAGGATAAGGGAAGTTTCGAATGTACCAGTCATTTTATTGACAGCACTCGACGGAAAAGAAGAAATCGTAAAAGGATTACAACTGGGAGCAGATGATTATATTGTGAAACCGTTCGACGAGGCGGAATTGAAGGCAAGAATTCAATCGATTTTCAGACGAACTACAGTTTCTTCAGGATCAAAAATCGAATCGTCGGGTCTAATCTTAAATGAAGACGCCCATGAGCTGTATTACGATAATCATTTAGTCAAAGTCACACCAAAAGAATTTTCATTACTTGCTAAATTATTAAAAAATCCAGAACGTGTCTATTCAAGAGAGGAACTGCTCTCAAGTTTATGGTTAGCAAATGAGTGGACAGATGAACGAACGGTCGATTCTCATGTAAGAAACTTAAGAGAAAAGCTTAGGAAACTCGAGTTTCCTATTGAAGAACACTTTCGCACAGTATGGGGAATTGGTTACAAGTGGGTTCCTTAAATAAGGAGAAAGAAGACAAGAGAGGAACGGTTAAAAAACCGTTCCTCTCTTGTTTATCGTTTATTCTACAGATAGTTCGTCTTCAGTCACCCATTTATGATTTTTCACTTCTTCACCTGTAGTCGATTCAAAATCAATCATATACACTGTTGTTTGCTTAGCTGAATCGATAGTGGCCGTAGCATCCTTCATTCCTTTCATATGATCCGCGTCTACTTTTACTTCATCGCCTACTTCATAAGGAGATGATTTAGGATCTACAATCTCTTCTTGAATAATCCACTTATGATCCATGACACGTTTCCCACCATTTGTAGGGTCATAAGAAATGCTATAAGCAGTAGTATCATAAGCACCTACAATTTTAGCCTCGGCCCCTTTCATGCCTTCCATATGTGCTTCTTTGATCATCGCCATGTCGCCAACTTTAAATTTAGGGTTTTTAGCCTCTTGGAGCCCTTTCGGAACCTCTTTCGATCCAGACATGTCCATCGTCGAATGATCCATACCATCCATATTTTTATCCATGCTTCCTGTTGATTTAGAATCATCACTATTGCTTCCGCACGCAGCGAGTGCTAAAGAAAGCGAAGTAGCCATAGTTGTCATAAAAATCTTTTTCTTTAATTTCATAAAAATTACCTCCAATTGCTTTTTTATGCTTTCCATAGACTCTATCACATAAATTTGCAGAAACATTGCAGAGAGCAGAAAAGTAACACATTGAAAAAAACTATAAAATTCATGGGTAGAAAGACACAGTTCTTTCACAATCATTCTTTAAGTTAAAGATAATAATTGATTGGAAGGAATGATCCATATGAAGATAACATGGTTAATCGCAACTATCGGTATCTTCACTCTCATGATTATAGTGGGCGGTTCGTATTTACTTCTTACCCGAGGTACTATGTCAAACAACAAACAGCACATGGGATCTATGATGAATGGAGGAAACACTACTACAAATCAGAATATGATGGAAGGTATGGGACATGGTGCGAGTGTCGATTTAAAATCAACTGAAGAAAAAGAGCGACGATTAAACATCCCTAAGATACTAAAAGCCGATCGTGAAACCAAGAATTCCATTCAATACACGATTGTCGCTAAACAAGGGGAAACAAAGTTCTTTCGAGATGCTAAAAAAAACTAAAACTCTAGGATATAACGGAAATTATTTAGGTCCTGTAGTGGAGTTAAAAAAAGGGAAAACAGTAACAATCCGTACGGTGAATCGCTTATCAGAAGCCACTACATCCCATTGGCACGGTCTTGTTGTACCATCATCCGTAGATGGTGGACCACATCAGGTCGTGAAAGCTGGTGAGACGAAGGTAGTAAAGTTTAAAGTGAAGCAAAATGAATCGACATTGTGGTTTCATCCACATCCAATGGGTAAGACTGCTGAACAAGTATACAAGGGGTTGGCAGGATTGTTATACGTAAAAGATGAAAAAACTAAAGAGACGATGCTACCTCATAAATATGGTGAAAATGATATTCCATTAATTCTTCAAGATCGAAAAGTTAAAAATAGGAATGTCCTTGAATATGCTGATGTAGAAAAAATAGATGGGGCTTTAGGCGATACCCTCCTCGTAAACGGAACGATTAATCCGTATTTTAACGTGAAATATTCGCAACTTAGGGTCAGGTTGATAAATGGTCCAATGCACGGAACTATGCAGTGAAGTTATCTGACGGCTCATCCTTTAAAAAAAATTGCTGATGATGGTGGTTACATCTCAAAAGCGAAAAACGTGAAAAAATTTGAATTAAGTCCAGGCGAACGTATAGAGGTATTGGTAGATTTTTCAAAAAGAAAAATTGGTGAGACTGTTTCATTTGAGACGAATGGAGTAAGGGTCGTTAACTTCAAACTGAAGGATAAACAAGGGGCGAACCTAAGTGCATTGGCGCTGAAAAATGGATATGAAAAGCCGCTAAAGACCTTGTCTACAGTGAATCAAAAATTAACTCTTTTCGGAATGGGCAAAAATGTTGAAATCAATGGGAAAAAGTTTGATAAGACGAGAATTGATATTAAGGCGAAACAAGGAGAATCGGAAATTTGGGAGGTCTATAATAAAAAAGACATGATGGGTGGAATGACTCATCCCTTTCACATTCATGGAGTCCAATTCAAAGTATTAGAGCGAAACGGACAGAAACTGGATAATCAAGAAACAGGTCTAAAAGACACTATCGCTATAAAACCAGACGAACGAGTTAAGATTCAGATGACTTTCAAGGAAAAAGGGGTATTTATGTACCATTGCCATATCCTTGAACATGAAGAGAACGGAATGATGGGTCAGTTGAAAGTGGACTAAAAAATAGGTGAATGTTTTCATCTTTTCTTCACAAACTAAGGGAATAGGCTTTGTGTAAGTCAAAAAAGACGGAAAATGGAGGTATTTTAGAATGAATACTGGACAACAAGAAATCTTAGGTGCCCTACACAACTGTATAGTGACTTGTAATGAATGCTTTGATGCGTGTTTGAGTGAACATCATGTTTCTTCGATGGCAGAGTGTATACGTCTAGACAGAGATTGTTCTGAAATTTGTAGTCTTTTAGTACAAGCTATTTCTCGAAACAGCAGCAATATTGATGTTCTTGCAAGAAGCTGTGTTGAAATTTGTGAAAGATGTGCCGACGAATGTTCGAAACATGATCATGATCATTGTAAAAAGTGCGCTGAGGCCTGTAATGAATGTGCAAAAATCTGTCGTAAATTAATTGCTTAAAGCGAAGTGTTAAAAATGAAGGAGCATCTATGTCGCCATGCCGAAAAAGGTATGAGCTAAAAAGCTGATGCTCCTTTATCTATAAAAACTACGGTACTTAGTTATGAAAAATTTCATAACCTTTATAGACCAGTAGTATGGTGAGAAAAAAGAAGGATACATAGAGAGTAACGATTAAACTCTTCATAAATGCTTTCTATATAATCAACTCCATCCTATAGTTTGAGTTGATTATATAGAAAGTTCGTGAAAATAATGAGGAAATAGATTGACAATCATTTATTATTAAAAAATTCTAATGTAAGAGGTGGTGGCTAGGATGGATAAAATATTAATTGTTGATGATGAAATAAGAATGAGGCAATTATTAAGACTTTATCTAGAACCAATAGGATATGAATGTAGTATGGCGAATAATGGGATCGAAGCTTTGGAGAAAATGAAAAAAGAAACTTTTGATTTGATTTTATTGGACGTCATGATGCCAATGTACAATGGAGTCGAAGTATGTAAGAAAATAACGGATTCTCACCCGGAAGTCCCAATCATCATGATAACGGCTCTAAATGATGCTGAATCCATCGTCAAAGGACTAGATGCTGGAGCTACAGATTATGTCACAAAGCCGTTTAATGGGGACGTACTTTTAGCAAGAGTTCGATCTGTCATGAGAAGAAAAGCAAAAGAACCCGTTATATACCACGGACTTACGTTCGATGAGAGCAACGATTTAATTGTGTTAGATGGTAAGTCGATTGATTTCACACCCAAAGCACATGCGTTACTGAGATTATTTCTTCAACATCCTGGAAGGCTATTCAACAGATTGGAGCTTTATGAATTCGTTTGGTCTTATACATCAGAATCGGATCCAAGGACAGTGGACTCTCATATTAAAATGATCAGAGAGAAGTTAAGAGAGTTAGATTATCCAATTGATAGCCACCTGAAAACAATTTGGGGGAGAGGATATCGTTGGAGTGAGGATGAAACAAAATGACACCTTTGCTATACAAGTAAAAGTGTCATTATAAAAATCATAAAGGAGTGGGTGTCGGTTTCGAGTAGCCATCTTTATACGAAGAATCGATTTCAGAACGAATATCTTTAATCGATTCTCCATCCCGTTGCTTCAAAATAGACTTTACAGCAATCTCAAGACATGTGCTGCATGTTGTTCCGTGGCTTGTCCATTTCACCGACCCATCCGTCGTATTTTCTTCTATGAAGCAATCATAATTATTTTTGTGATTGACTGTTTCACCACAGCCACAATAACAAGGCATTTTCTCTAGTAGTTTACGATTTTTTGATACAGCTTGATAAACATTTCGTACATCTTCAGGTTGAGTTTTTAAAAATGTAGGAAGTATCACCGATGATGATGTTTCTTCAATCTTGTCACCGCTCAAATGTTTCGCATGATCGGCTTCCTTTGAATGATTGGGAGTAGAAGACTTCGTCGTGTCTTGAGCACAGCCGACCGCGATCAAGGACAGGCTAATAAGGCTTACTCTTTTTAAGAGTATGTTAAGTTTCACGATTCGATTCTCCCTCGAGATAATTTTGTAGGCGCGCAAAACAAAGCGTGTGAATTAGCATTTTTCGTATTTTCTAGTAGCTCTTTTTTCTGTTCAAGATAATACCTATTCATTCATTTGACATAGTTTTCATTGATTCAGTTAATTCATGAATCGTCATCAATCGTTTGATGTATACCTCGAACTTGTCCTTCAATTCCTTTTAAAGTTCCAGTACTTGTGTTTTTCACTCTAAATAGTCTTCTTTAAACAAAGGGTCTCATTTTAAAAGATATACCCTACTTGTATGATAGTTTTTAATTTTTAGTGTGTCAAAATACATTTTATATATAAATATAATTTAAAGAAAAAACGATATGTCACTCTATATAGACACCATACACGTATATATGAACTGAACCCCGAATGATGGACACTTGAAAAAAGTGCCTCACTCGGGGTTTTTCGTGTGCGCACGAATCGCTATAATGAATTCTGAGTGTACCGCTTTTTTTAGGTTATGCCTTTTTGTGTGGACAAGCACCTAAAAGAGAGGGACCTAATATGAAAGTTGTGAAAGTTTTTAACAATAATGTCGTTTTGATTGAAAATGATAATAATGTTGAAGAAATAGTGACTGGAAGTGGCATTGGTTCGGTATTCGAGAGGGAGACACCTTGAGAGATGTCAAAATCACACAAAAGTTTGTACTAGAACAACAGGCATCTGTGCATGAGCTGGAAGCACTTCTACAACGAATCGATGTGAAGGACATCGAATTGGCCGGCGATATTCTCCAACTTTATGAAACTGAAGTAGGGAATACGGTCAACAACATGGCTCTCCTTGGACTAGGTGATCACATTAATTTTGCGGTCGAACGTGCCCGAAAAGGGATGAACTTCCGTTCTGCGTTAGAGTGGGAAATTAAGCAGTTGTATGCGAAAGAGTACTCGGTCGCATCGGCGGAGATGAGTTCGTGATCCTTTCGCCTTATCCTTTGGACTTCAAGAAAGCGACATTTAAATACGAGCTCTCAATCGGAGATGTGCCGGTGACGCTCGATGCTTCAATTGGAGAAGCTGCTTATCCGACAGACGGGGACTCACTAGAGACACTGATTTTGGTCGCAGATGATGCGATGTACATACAAAAATATACATGATTGAGTCACGACATGCCATGACTCGACAACAAAAGAGAGTGTACACGTTTCGACGTCGAAATGTATACACTCTTTTATATATCCATCAAAGTGGAGTCGAATCGATTGTCTGGAAAGCACTCTGTCCCTTTAGAAATATACACATCTCAAAGTATTGTCGTCGCTTTTGATTATATATGACCATATATCATTTTTTTGTATACAAAAATCTAGATTGATCAGGAGAGGTAATTATCGAGATTAGGCGGTACGAGCGTAAGGTTAAGAAGGGCTCGATGAACGCATCAAGGACTCTTCCAACAACCGAGACTCTTCTAATAGTTCTTTTAACGTATTGCTATACGGGTTCAATGAGATTTGAGTATGTCCGATGCTTCCAAAACTGAACGAACGCTGCATCAATACACCCAGGAATGTCAGCTTGTCTGTACTCGTGTAAAACGATACGAATTCCGGGTCGTCGCTTAGCCTCGCCAGGAGGGCAGCCTCACGTTCTTGAGGGGGAAGTTGTTGAAAGACTGGATCACCGATCGATTGATAATAGGCGTCACAAGCGTAAACTAGTGTAAATTTAAGTTCGAGAGCAGCCGCGTGGTCATAGATGAGTTCAAAATGGCGAAGGTCGTTGTCATTCACTTGTGACAGAAGATGTAAGAAGAAAGCGGACTCACTATTCGCAGCGAGTTCTGGCCGGGCGAACACTTTCGCAGAGTAGATGGCCAATAGAATGGTCGCCTGATAAGAGTGATTGATCTCCGAAATCTCTTTAGCACGGGCGATGAACAGTTTGACGACATCGTCGCATGTCTTGAACTCTTCCATGAGCCAAGACATGTTCTCGAGGGTCATATCGCCCTCCGAATACAGTTTCCATGCGAGATAGTCCATGAAGCGGCGTCTAAACTTCACATAGGGAGACTTTGCGAGCTCATCGGAAAAATTGACCGTGAGAAGTTTGATTGGATTGGTTTTTATTTCAAAAGCAAGCGCTCCGTAATGACCGAGTGACGCGGCGGACTCTAGAACAAGTTTAGGGGCATATTTGACGACTTTGCGGATTGGTTTTCGTTTCTTTCCCATGTGGCATCCTCATACCTTCCTGTAGGGGCTGGTCAACAAACGATTGGACGTCAATAGTGGCCGAACAATTTTTTGAGGGACCTCCACTTCGGCGGGTAAGCATTGCTGCCGCTATAGGAACTAGTCTCCTCCCCCTTCTTACAGACCTCCAACTTCCACTGGGTCCCATCGTGAGTGATTGTTTCTGTTTCTACGAACAACTCCGGCCAGAGATGCGTCTTAAAAGAATTGAATTTCTTTAAGACTTTTGCAGAGTCATCCTGGTTGTACCAACCGGATTCTATCCGTTGTTCCTCGCCAAACGTTTGAAGGATCAAGAGTTCTCGTTTAACGAAACCGTTCGAATGAAAAGTCAAAATGGACTCGTTATAAACGCCAAAACTCCCGATCCATAGCGTCACTTTCATGATAGGGTCTGTTAGTGTTAATTCACTAAGCGGAATGGTTTGCTCTAAAGCTAAAGACTGACGACGTTTGTTCTTTAACTCTGACTCCTGAAATTCCTTCTTGTCGAGAGAATCATCTTTTTTGTGCATCCTAATTCCTCCCGTTACATAAGTTTGATGTTGTACGAAAGTCATTTGTAATGGAGAATTACATAACTGTGTAGAATAAAGGAAGTAATTATCCGAAATGACTTTTCATGGGCTCATCACCATAAGGTGTGGTTGACACATAAAATCCATCGGATTTTGAATTGAACATAGAAAAAAAGCGAAAACCCCGGTATCGTAATTGTTGCTTAGACAAACCACGATTGGAGTTTTCGCTTTGTCCCAACAGTTTATCAAATTACTTCTTCCACTTCCCAGCCCTTTTTCAGATCCAAGTGTCGTCAGACGAAGAACCAAACGTTTTTCCGGTCATCCCGGATCGACATGACATCCCTTGTCCGCTGTGCCAGAGAAAGACCATCCTGCATTCGAAAAAGCGGCGTCGCTTTCGACACGGTCATGCGTGGAACGTCGGTGTACTCTGGATCGAACTGGATGTCCCACGTCAAAGATGCACCTCTTGTGATTTGACGTTCGTGTATGACTACGGTCTCGGGCTCGTCCGCACTTCCACCGAGGTTTTCCGGAAAGGCATCGCAAAACGTTGCCACGGACGGACGATCTCAGATGTCGCACGCGAGTACGGCCTCCCTTATACGACGGTGGAGCGCTGGTTCTATCAGTACGCTTCGGTGGAGACGATGGAGCGTGCAACGCAAGTCCTGGTCGACGAGTTCGCCACGAGAAAGGGGCACCACTATGCGACGATTGTCCTCGATGCCAAGAGTGGCCAGCTTCTGTCCATTGTCCCGGGCCGGGACGTGGCAGCCATCACGGCAGCACTTCAAGGCATATCCGGGGATATCCGTTCTGTCGTCAGTGATTTTGCACCGGCGATGGCGAAGGCCATCAACCATGTCTTCCCGGAGGCAGAACATGTGCTGGACCGGTTCCACCTCGTCCAGTTCGTCACGGACGCCCTTCGCCGACGGCGTCGTTTTTTGAACGAGGCAAGACGCCATCACCACGTTCGCGTGATCGATCGTTCGCTCGCGCGTCGCCCGGAAACACTGACTGGGGAAGACCGGGAGGTCGTCCGTTCCTGTATTCAGGAAGATCCATTCATTCGGAACCTCTATCAAGGGCTCCAGCATATCCGGTATGTGCTGAAGGCGACGTGCGAGATACAGGCGCAACGGCGGCTGTCGGACTGGTTGGACCGTTATCAGTTCCATCCGTGCGGGCCCCTGGCGAAGATCGCGAAAGCAATCCGGGTCCGGGAGCAAGCGATGCGCCAGACCATCGTGTCAAGGCTGTCGAACGGGAAGATGGAAGGGACGAACAACAAGATCAAGCTCATCAAACGCCGTGGTTATGGCTATCGAAACCTCGAACGATTCTTTTTAAGATTGCGCCTCGAGATCGGTCGTCAAAATAGCAACCACGAGTTATGGTGATGAGCCAGAAAAAGAGGATGAATTTATCGAAGTTTTCTCAAACAGGGGGTAAAATTACAAAGAATTTTTTCTTTTGTTCTTTGCCCAGATCACTAGAAACGATAGAAAGATCAAAATAAATAAGCCGTACTGATAACCGGGAGGTATGGATTCTACAAGGCCATAAACAACAGCCACTTCAAGAGAAACGGCCGGAATTTTACCGATGGTGCTGGCAATAATGAATAAGCCACCTGGAATGGGCGTCAAGGCCGCCCCTGCTGTTACCAGACCTGATGGGACAAAAGGAATTAAGCGCAGCAAGATGATTGCCCAGAAGACGCGGCTTATTGAAGAACTCTGGATGTACCTCCAGAACGGCCGCTTTAACCACTTTGGATTAACTTTTGAAAACCCATATCGATATAGGTAAAATCCGACGATAGCGCCAAAAATCTCCCCCGACAAAGAAAGGATGACGCCAATGGTTAACCCTAAAGAACTGATATTGAGAGACGTGAGCAAAAAGCTTGGGAAAAAGCCAACTGCACCCATACTTATGTTGAAAATGAGAAGCAGCAGAAATTCTAAAACGGGGAACTGAGTGTTTATGGTATAATCAGCCTCCTGCGCTGTTTAAAAAATTGATGGTATATAAAAGTTCAGTTGAATGAAATTTTAAGATAGAGAAGTGCGTTCTATATCCGTTTTTTTCGAATTCGGTAATACACTAATCCTGAAAAGCCAACGACGAGGAGGAACAAATAGATTGAACTTAAAATCCCAGGTGGGAAAAATGTGCGAACGTCTTCAGAATTAGAAGGAAGGTTTGTCTCAGAAGCACTGACAACGGGAAACTGATAAGAAGACAAAAGAGTGCCATCCTGATCAGTAATCCTTAATAGTCCATCTTCTTTTACAGCGATTGTCACTTGCTCATCTGTTTGGTGTGTATAAAAGAAATCGCCTGGCGTAATGTATTCCACATCACCGGCAAAAAAGCTGCTTTCTTTCGGAATGCTCACTGTTTTAAAATTTTCAAATCCAAAATCCAAAAGTTGAATAGTGTCAGCATAAGCTTCTGCCTCTGTGTCGCTTTTTAAGGTGACGACAATTAAATTCAGGTTTTTTCTTTTGGCTGTCGTGGCCAGCGTGACGCCTGCTTCTGGCACAAACCCGGTTTTACCACCCGTAACGCCTTCATAAGGTTTTTCCCTTAATAGTTTGTGGTGGGTATAAAGCGTGGTATCCCAGGATTCACCGTTCCAGGGCAGTTCTTTTGTTCCAAATATTTTCATGAATTCATCGTTCTTCATCGCATATCGGGTTAACTTCGCTAAATCTTCGGCTGTCGTAACATGCTCGGGATCAAAAAGACCGTGGGGATTTTCGAAGTTCGTATTCCGCAGGCCAATTACATCTTCTAAATATAAATTCATATCAGCAGAAAATAACTCAACGCTGCCGCTGATGTGTTCAGCAATGGCGACGCCGGCATCATTTCCAGAGTTGACTAAGAGGCCCAGCAACAGTTTTTCTAAAGTCACTTGTTCTCCCTCTTCCAAATAAACACGGGTGCCTTCCGTATTGCGTGCTTTTTTACTGATGGTTACAACATCATTTAATTTTCTGTTTTCAATTGCATAAATGGCTGTGGCAATTTTTGTTAGGCTGGCAGGATACATCTGCGACTGTGCATTTTTTTCATAGAGGATTTCTCCAGTCGTTGCTTCCATGACAATAGCTGCTTCACTGGATACGTTTGGCAGGGACGGGTCATCAGTTTTACTGAAAACGGACGAAACGATTAAAGTGTTGATCATGATTAAAATGGTTGAAACAACACTTAGTTTTTTCATAACTACTCCCTCCTGAGTGATTATTTTAGTTCTGCTTTATTATATAATTGACGGTTTCCCGGTCCGAATCAGTCGGTAAATGAAAAGTTTGCTGGTATTTCTCGTGTCCTTTACCGGTAATCACAATCCAGTCGCCTTCCTTGCTTTCATGGATTGCTTGCTGAATGGCGAGTGTACGGTCTGGAACGATGCTGCCTTTTGAGTTGCCGTATGTTTCATTTAGTTGGTTTAAAACTTCCAGCATATCTCCTGGAGAAACATTGTTCAGGTCGTCCAACGTTAAAATGTAGCGGTCACTCATTTCAGCAGATATGGATAGCATGTGCTTTCTCTTGCTGGCATCTCGATTTCCACGAAAGCCGAAAATATGGGTTATTCGTTGGGCCCCTTGTGATTTTGCAGTTTCCAGGCAGTAAGAGATGGCATCCGGAGTATGGGCATAATCCACAATAACGATCGAGCCCTTGGCCAGTTTCGTGATCTCAAAGCGTCCATCGACTCCCTTGAAATGGTGAATGGAGTTTAAGAGCTTTTCTTTGGGGATACCCAGCAACAATGATGTTCCGTAGGCCATTAAGGTGTTATACATATTGTGCATTCCGGTCATGGCAGCGACCATTTGATACGTTTCGTTACTTTCAATCACCCGCATAGTGGAGGACAGTGAATGAAATTTTGCAACACGCAGGTTGCATTCAGTGGATGTGCCAATTGCATAAATCGGTTTTCCCTTTGTTTGCAGGATTCCACAGAGCTTTCGTCCCCACTCATTATCTGTATTCACTACAGCAATCCCATGTTCTTTCATCTGATTGAACATTGTAAGCTTCGCCTGAAAATATTCTTCCATGGAACTGTGATAATCCAGGTGTTCATGGTGAAGATTGAGGAACAAGCCGTAATCAAATTCAATGCCTTCTAACCGATACTGGGCCAGTCCATGAGAAGAAACTTCCATAATGACGACCTCATCCTGACTGAGGGTCAACAGTTTATGGAGAGCGAGTGAATTTGGTGTGGTGTTCGAGCTTTTCATTTTTTCGCCATTGATAATATTTTTGTTGGTACCGATGACAGAACAACTCATACCGTTGCTTTCCAGAAAGTGCTGGAGCATATAGCTCGTCGTCGTTTTTCCGTTGGTGCCCGTAATTCCAATCATTATTTTCTGGTCAGATGGACGGCCATAAAAATTCCTGGCCAGGATGCCAAGCGCTTTCCGGCTATTTTCCACCTGTAAATAAGGGACACCTAACCGGGTAATTTCTTGTTCTCCGATGACAAGGGCTGCCCCTTTTTCAATTGCCTGGTCAATAAACCCGTGACCATCAATTTCAAATCCTTTAATAGCAACAAACACAAAACCTTTTTCCACATCGCTTGAGTTATCGGCAATCCCCTTGATGTCTAATTCTAATATTCTGGAATCTAATCGGGAGATTAGACCGGATTCGTTCAAAAGCTGATTTGTTTTCATAGATTTGGTGACCTCTCTAAAACTATTTAAATTTGATTTATTCTATTATAAAAATGTTGAAAAAATGTGCAGAATTTATACGGGAAGCCTAACTACTAAAACTTAATGTTTTTGTAATACAAACGAAATCGAATCCTTTATGAACCATTACAGATAAAAACCCGGGATCTTGTTGACAAGATCCCGGGTTTTGGCGCTTTTATTCGGGTGACAGTTCGCTTTCAGTCACCCATTTATGATTGGTGACTTCCTCGCCTCCGGTGGTCGGGACGAAATCAACCATATAGACGGTCGTTTCTTCGGTAGAATCAACCGTAGCCGTTGCGCCGTCCATTCCCTCCATATGGTCAGCGGCAATGGTCGCTTTATCGCCCGTTTCCAATGGTTCATCACCTGGATTTTCCAATTCTGCGTGAATCACCCATTTGTGATTATCAACCGGCTCGCCTCCGTCCGTCGGCGTATAGGTCACTGCATAGGCGGTTGTATCATAAGCCCCGACAATTGTGGCTTCAGCACCTTTCATGCCTTCCATATGATCGGTTTCAATAATCGCCTGGCTTCCAACTTCAAAGGTTGGATTTTCGGCTTCCTGCAAATCATCCGGGACTTCACCTGAACCGGAATAGAAGAAACTGCACAGAAAATCAAGAATTAATCGGTAAACTGGATTGGTTGACGTCTTCTGGAACGGTTAAGCAAGCACGGGGAAGTAGAAGTTAAGAGAGGGGCTGTATTTAATTTTACATACCTTGAAATTCCCCGAGTCTTATATAGAAAATTTCATTTGATTCCTTAAGGGATACAAAAATGATAAAGAAGAGGATTCAACTTACTGTAATAGGAGGTGTACAAGTGGCGGAAATTAGTTTGTATCTTGCGTTTGGCGCAGGGCTTTTATCATTTATCTCTCCATGCTCCCTTCCTTTGTATCTGGCTTTTTTATCCTACCTTACTGGAGTTTCAGTCAATGAGTTAAAGACGGGCAAGGGAATGATGAGGAGCACGGCTTTGATTCATACGGTTCTATTTTTGATAGGTTTCTCCATCATTTTTTAGCGTTGGGCTTGTCGACTTCGCTTATCGGAAACTTCTTCTTGGAATATCAAGTTCTTCTACGTCAATTGGGCGCTATTTTGATGGTGTTTTTTGGCTTGGTCCTAACCGGTATTCTGAAATTCGACTTCCTGCTGTCGGATAAGAAATTACAGTTCCAGAAAAGGCCCTCCGGATACGCGGGTTCTGTTCTGATCGGCATTGGCTTTGCAGCTGGATGGACCCCGTGTACCGGTCCCATACTTGCAGGAGTTATTGCACTCGGAGTAGCGGATCCGGACAGTGGCTTACTCTATATGCTGTTTTACGTTCTGGGATTTTCCATTCCTTTTCTCTTGATGTCGTTTTTTATTGAGAAAATGACTTTCTTGAAGAAGAAGAGCGCTCTTTTCATGTCAATAGGAGGAGCATTAATGATTCTGATGGGCGTTTTACTTTACTTTGACATGCTGACAGAAATCATCGCTTTTTTATCGCAATTTACGGGTGGATTTACAGGGTTTTAATGGACTCAACCCAGCATCTAGGAAGGACGTGACAGTGTATGGCTGCTAAAAAGGATAAAAAGAGAAATCGCTTGATTATGAGGACAAGTATTTGTTCATTCTGGTTGTCGCTATTGCATTTACCATCTACAACGGATTAACAAAAGAGAAAAACGAATTGCTGCAAGTTGGAGATTCGGCACCCGATTTTGCGTTGACGGATTTGAACGGGGAACGGCATCAGCTGTCTGAGTACAAAGGGCAGGGGGTGTTCGTGAACTTTTGGGGTACTTGGTGCAAACCGTGCGAAAAAGAGTTCCCGCTGATGGAAAAGCAGTACCAGGTATACAAGGATCAAGGTGTGGAGATACTCGCTGTCAATATTGCGCAATCCGATTATGAAGTGAGACAATTTGCTGAACAGCGAAATTTAACGTTCCCGATTGTTATCGATAAGGACAAAAGTGTTATGGAAGCTTATAATATCCGTCCATTGCCGACTACTCTGTTAGTCAATCAAGAGGGCAAAATCAAGAAAATTATTACGGGTGAAATGTCCGAAGAGGATATCGCGAGTTATATGGAACAGATC
The DNA here is from genome assembly GCF_018618375.1 of Exiguobacterium sp. E4787. Lineage (NCBI taxonomy): Bacteria > Bacillati > Bacillota > Bacilli > Caryophanales > Exiguobacterium > Exiguobacterium sp. E4787. Next base: position 33,219 of record NZ_JACSLY010000018.1, read on the forward strand.
AAACCGTGCTGATACCTCTGAATTTCCCAAGCATAATGCGGGCCACGTTATTTTGAAAAATGCTGCAAAGAAAAAACGAGAAAAAAACATTTCTTTAAAGTGGACTAACCGAAAGAAAAGAAATGTCAGGTGTAGAAAATTTATAAATAAAAATCAGGCAAAGATCCTCCACCGGACCGATTGGAAGGATTATTCCTTTTGGGTCAATTGTAGAGGGAATGGATTAGCTGTTTTGAAATCAAGATATCTGCACAAAAAGTCGAAACTTTTTCGTTAAACTTTAAGAATGTTATACTTATAAAAAATAAAAAATGACATATTCGGAGGGCATCTACATGAAAAAAAAGAGAATAGGAACGGCAGTGCTGTCGGCTTTTCTTTTGCTGGCAGGCTGCAGCAATGATACAACGGATTCATTTGAAGTGCCGTTTGAAGGGGAACTGAACCATGTTCATGGGATGGGTTATGCAGGAAATGAGAACGGACTGTATTTTGCCTCGCATACCGGGCTGAAAATTTACCGGGAAGAGGGCTGGTTCGAAACGGCGGATAATTTTCATGATTATATGGGCTTTAATGCAACAAATGAAGGATTTATTACGTCGGGCCACCCAAGTGCAGACTCAGAATTACCCAATCCCCTAGGGATACAGCGAAGCATCGACAGCGGTAAATCGATTGAAGAGATTGCATTTCAAGGAGAAACGGATTTTCATGCCATGGCGGTGGGATATAACAGTAACGACATTTTCCTAATCAATCCGGCCAAGAATTCCCTATTGGAAGCCGGCGTATATAAAAGCGGTGATGAAGGCGAATCATGGAAAACTGTGAAGGCTGAAGGGCTGGAAGGCGAAGTGACTTCGCTCGCTCTTCACCCGGCTGACTCAAACTTCGTCGCTGCAGCTACGGCTGCAGGGATTTATTTCTCACGGGATGGCGGAGAAAATTTTAAAGCCATTACAGACGGAAGTGAAACAGGCACAGCGGTGCATTTCACCGAAGACCATTTGTACTTCGGAAGCTACGGGACAGCGGCGGCTCTGGTGAAGTATACTATGGAAAATGAAGAACTCGAGCCGGTGAATACACCGGACCTTTCACAAGATGCCGTCGCTTTTATTGCACAAAACCCGATGGATGGAATGGAACTGGCGATCTACACATTTGAAGGCAATGCCTACTTGTCGGAAGACGGATTACAGACCTGGAAAACGCTGCTGGAAGAGGGAAAAACCAAGTAGAAACCAGCTAGCCGTTTGAAAGACGAACCGAATCCAACAGCTTTCGGCAGCAGTCTTTGTCTTGATTGCTGCTAACCAATCGACTTAAAGAGGGATGCCATGTTAAACAGGCTTGCATTGAAAATAGGTTTGCTGTTTTTTGTGTTTATTATCATCATTGAATTGGTTTTGTTTCTAACCCTGTACGTTACTTTTGTCAATGAACGGGTGGATGAAGTCATGACCAACCTGCTTGCAAGAGGGAACACCCACAGCGAAGTATTGGAAGACAGTTTTGAACCGGCGACATTGAACCATGTGGCGTTGATGGAATCGGCCTCCGATTTCATCGTCATCATCACGGATGCAGATGGCAACGAATTGACCCATTCCGATCTGATTGAACCTGAAATGAGGGAAGTGTTGGAACACACCGATTTTGATGAGGTTCTGCAGGGAGGGAAGGTCGTGGAAGAGCGATGGGACAAAAAAGAGTTTATTGCGACGGACAGCCCAATCACCATTGAAGGAGAACATAGAGGCCACGTGTTCATGTTTGCGGAAACCAATCATATCAAAGGGATGGTCAGTCATTTGCGAAACCAATTCCTGATTGTTGGCCTGATTGCTGTCGGGTTGACCGTCATCACAATTTTTCTGCTATCCCGATTGATTACGTTGCCGTTGATTCGGATGAAAGAAGCGACGGAACAGTTAAGCGAAGGGCACCACGAGGTCAGCCTGAATATTGGCCGAAACGATGAGTTGGGAGAGCTGGCGAACGCCATCACTGCTCTATCCAGTGACTTGGAACATTTAAAAAATGAGCGGAATGAATTTTTGGCGAGTATTTCGCACGAGTTGCGGACGCCGTTGACCTATATCAAAGGATATGCCGATATCGCGAGCCGGCCGGATGCATCCGAGGAAGAGAAAAAGGAATACATTGGCATCATCCGGGAAGAGACGGCCCATTTGACGGAATTGATCCGGCAGCTGTTTGAGCTGGCTCAGATGGATCATAACCAGTTCGCCATTCAAAAAGAGGAATTTTCACTGGAGATGCTTTTTGCATCCGTCGTTGCCTTGGTTCGGCCAGCTTTTGACGAGAAACAGATTTCATTGGCTGTCCATTGTGAACATGAGATTGTCGCCTTCATTGATCCCGAACGTTTTCAGCAGGTATTGCTGAATGTCTTGGACAACGCCCGCAAGCATTCTCCTGAAGGAACACAAGTGGTATTACAGGGAGTCCAAGATAAAGGTACCATCACCATAAGCATCCGTGATGAAGGAGAGGGCATACCGGAAAAAGATCTTCCTTTTGTCTTTGAACGATTGTATCGGGTCGATAAATCCAGATCCAGACAGTACGGAGGAAGCGGTCTTGGCCTGGCGATTGCGAAAGAAATCGTCGAATCGCACGGTGGTCTCATGACGCTTCAAAGTGAGTACGGACAAGGGACAACCGTCCTGATAGAATTGAAAAGGGGGGATTCGCTTGCAGAAAGTGCTGTTGGTTGATGATGAACAACGAATGCTGGATTTAGTGGCTTTATATTTGAAGCCGCATCAGTACCTCTGTAAAAAAGCACTGGGAGCTCATGAAGCCCTCGACTATTTGGAATCGGAACCTTTCGATCTCGTCTTACTGGATATCATGATGCCGGAAATGGATGGCTGGGAACTGTGCCGCGAAATCCGGAAATTTTCGGATGTGCCAATCATTATGCTGACGGCGCGGGAACAACAGGAGGATATTGTTAAGGGATTGAATATCGGGGCGGATGATTACATCACAAAGCCGTTTAATGAAGATGAGTTGCTGGCCCGGATGGGGGCGCTGCTTCGCAGGAGAACTCCGAAAAATACCATTGAAGTGGACGGTTTGGTGTGGGACGAAGACCGGTTTGAACTTACGTACGGCAAACATATCATCAAATTGACGCCAAAAGAATTTCTGATGGTGGGCCACCTGATGAAGAATGCCGACAAAGTGTTTACGAGGGAGCAGCTGATCCAGTTAATTTGGGGATTCGACTCAGAGACGGAAGGGCGGACCATCGATTCGCATGTGCGAAATGTTCGGGAAAAAATCCGCCAGTCCGGTTTTCCGGTCGATGATCATTTTCTCACGGTTTGGGGAATCGGCTACAAATGGATCCATGAAGCAGAATGATGCTTGATAAAAGAAAAGGTCCGTCGGAAAATATTTCCTGGGCTAACCTAAATTTTTGAGACAATATAAAAACACCTTCGCAGTGGTACACTTAAAAAAAGTGCTAGCATCGGAGGTGTTTTTGCGTGGGCAAAAACGTATATTCAAGTGAAGTGAAATGGGCAG